>NZ_JBQSVL010000050.1:0-22943 GCF_052376215.1 Psychrobacter sp. AOP7-B1-24 | reverse complement strand
AACTGACCCAATTTTATAGCTTTATTAACTAGCTTTGCGTACTGTTTAATTCAACTGCAAAGACCCTTTTGCATTCATCAGCAGCTCAACCACATCATCACCGCTAATCACTTCAAAACGCTTATCAATATCTGACTCTTCCACGCCGTTGTGTTTCATGCAAGCACCGCAGACCAATACTTGACCGCCTTTTTCTATAAAGGCTTCTAGCAATTCACCAGCAGGTTCAAACGGTGCACCAATACTCACATCAGCCAAAGCGTTGGGCAGTGCCAAATGTACCGCATCCACCATCAGTATCACTGAGGCAGAATGGCCTTTTTTCAGTGCCACACCTGCCATAGTAAAGGCGACAGTGATCTTGTTTGGATTTGATTCACTATTATCAAATAACGTGCCGACATAATCAGTAGTATTCATTGCGTGATGCTCCTAGTAAGGTATTTGTTTTTTTTGATACGCTTACTAGTATCCTAGCAGTTATTATGTTTTTTTGTATAATGTATTGTTATCAAACAGTATCGTTCTTTTTACGCTGTCGTCACAAGGCGTCTGTTTACATATATATGCGTTAATTTTAGACATTTTAAGCGATAGGCGGCCACGGTCGGTCGGCATCACTCTCTATCCATTCGGCCACATAACCGGTCGGAGGCATCGTCCAATCAGACTGTCCTAATACTGCCAGTACTTGTGCCGGGTCGATCACTTTGCCACCCTTGGTCACACCCGTACGCAGTAGCCCAGAGGAGCAGGGTTTACCTTTCACCCACATCGATTGCTCGATATAGATCCAGCGCGCATCGATACCGACGATTTTGGTCTTTAGCGTGACTTTTTGAAAGGCGCGAATACGCTTACGATATTGGATGGTGCTGCCCGCGATCACCAACCCCCAACGTTGTTTTAACAGCTGCTTGCCAAGTCCAGTACGTACCGCAAAATCCATACGTCCCAAATCATACAGCGTAAATACGCGGCCGTTATTCATCTCCAAAAAATTATCGATATCAGATAAGCGGCAGCGAAACTGAATCTCACTGGTGTCTTTAAAAGTTAATGTATCGCCTTTTTTCGTTTTTAGGGCGGCACGAGCGATGGTGCTGGCATAACGGATAAATGGGTACATAGCGCACTCTCAAAAGGGTTAAAAGATAACATTATTGTTTTATCATTGATGACAATGATTATTTATTGTCAGAGCCTATATCCTGAGAAGGTTCGCTAATAGAAGCCACACCAATCCAATTGAAATAAGCGCTGACGGTTTCGGGTATCCAATTGATATCGAATTTTGAAGTTTTAGACTCTTTACCTTCGGTGACAGACGATTTATTTTTGGCCTGATCATTGTCTGAACGATAACGCAGATAACCGATATGACCACCGTGCGGAGTGTCCAAAATAGTCACACTATCTGAGACATCGTTTGGCGTCGCAGTGAAACCGATAAATGGATCGTCTTTAGCGCTAATGAGTAGTAGTGGCTGGGTAACGTTTCTTAGATATGGTAGAGCGGAGGCCGTATGATAATAGTCGTTCTTAGAGCGATAACCATGACGCGGCGCGGTAAAAATATCATCAAAATCACTGATGCGATTGGATGATTTGATAGCGTCGATTTCATCTTTGCTCAAGTCATTGGCGAGTGCTTTTTTGATAATTGGATTAAGCAAATACGGCGTATAGATACGATGACTCAGAAAACTATGCATCGTAATGGCAGCTGAGGACATATCGACTGGTGCGGAGATGACAGCCGCGCCTTTACATAGCGCCTTATCGCTATATTCGCCCATATATTTGGCCAGTGCATTACCACCTAATGACACGCCAACCGCATAGATATTGGCATACTGCTCGCGCAAATTCTGTAGCGCGTGATGTACCTCATCTGTATCACCAGCATTATAAAATACGGTACCGCTGGCAGGAATACCGCCACAACTACGAAAATGGGCGACGACAAAGTGCCAGCCTTGGGCATGCATTTGATACGCCAACGCACGAGCATAATGACTGTCACTACTGCCTTCCATTCCATGAAATAGTACGATTAACGGTGTCTGTTCAAGCTCACCATCTGTCGATTCTGCTACAGGGTGCGCATCATAAAAGTCGTAGGCAATATCACTCTCGTCCAATGAGTCTTTTTCGACCACGCGGCGATAGGTCGGTGCTTTGGGTGCAAAGAATTTGGGCAAGATGCTTTGTAGATGAGGATTGGTCAGCCAAAATGGCGGTTTAAAAGGAGCTGGAGAGAAAGGTTTGGTCGAGTTGGATGCTGACATAAATGGCTCTTATTTAATTATTGTTAAAAAGCAATGTCTTATCATACCGAGGCTAATGTTTAAAACCAATAATTTTGAGTGAACGCATGGTTACTCAGGGTCAGCTACTGAGTATCAGTCAGTCAAATACGTATCGCTTAATGCGTGTCTTCAAACTATTTCTCCAACACCCGCCCATTCATCGCCAATCGTTCTTTCAAGCTATTAATATCTGCCTCAGCAAGGGTCACAGTCAGGGTGACTTGTTTACTGTAAGCGACATCGTCGATGCGACCGCTCAGGCTATCGACGACGTAACGGCATTGCGCTTCGGTGGCAAACTCTGCCACTATCTGCACTTTCGCCATTGGTACATAAGCGTTCAAGGTCATCTGATCGACTGCTGCTTGTGCCGATCCTGCATAAGCACGGGTGAGACCACCTGCACCCAGTTTAATACCACCAAAATAACGCACCACGATGATAATCACATTGCCGATAGATTTGTGCTGCAACACATTTAGTATCGGACGTCCTGCTGTGCCATTTGGCTCGCCATCATCATCAAAACCAGCACTGGTGGTGTTATTTGGATCGCCAATGATATACGCCCAACAGTGGTGACGCGCATCGGGATATTTGTCGCGTAGCTGTTCCACGTGAAACATTGCATCCTCGCGTGAGGCCACGGGATAAGCGTAAGCAATAAACTCAGATTTCTTAATTTCTAAGCGAGCCGTGACGGTACGTTTTAGCGTTTGGTAGCTCATATTTCATCAGGTCTATAGGTTGGATATGGTAAACTTGTCTTACTTTCACTGTTGTCCGTATTTGGAGCAGTGTTCATTTAATTTTTATTATAGTACCACTTCTTACCCGTTAAGATAGTGCGCAAGCTCAATGTGAGCGCTTGCATTACTACTACTGAGGTAGGCGTCGGTATCATAAAACGGATGGTAGTCAATAGTATGCGTCTAGATAAATTTGTTAGTAAAGCCACTGAGCTGTCACGTAAAGAATCCAAAAAAATCATGCATGCTGGTGAAGTCATGGTAAACGAGCAGGTCGTCAAAGACCCAGGTCTGCATGTTGATATCGTCAATGACGAGGTAATGTGGGGAGGCGAGCCATTATCGGTCGCGACTGGCAGCCGTTATATCTTACTTCATAAACCTGAAGGGTTTGAATGTACGCTAAAGGCCAAAGAATATCCAATCGTCACTGAGCTGATCGCCGTACCAGAGCTTGGTAGCTTGCGTATCGCCGGACGTCTCGATGTCGATACCACTGGTGCGCTGCTTATTAGTGATGACGGTGGTTGGCTACATCGTGTGACCAGTCCTAAACATGAGCATGCAAAAACATATGAGCTGACTTTAGCGGATGCAATGGATAGCGATGCTCAGGCCAATGCTGTTAAAGAAGTAGCGGAAGGTATCTTGTTAGAAGGCGATCACGAAGAAACCAAGCCCGCAGTGCTTGATTTTATTGATGATACGCATGCGCGCCTGACATTAGAGCAAGGCAAGTACCATCAAGTAAAACGTATGATGGGCTACTTTGGTAATCGAGTAACTGAGCTACATCGATCCAGTATTGGTCATATCAATTTAGAAGGTTTGGAGAAGGGTGACAGTCGCTTCCTAACACCAGACGAAGTTGCTAAGTTCTAGGGCGTTTCCTCAATTCAATCGATAACCATCTAAATGGGTTAAAAATGGCTAAATCTTGCCAAGCGACGTCAAATAGCTGACTAATATCTCGATATTATCTGCGCTATTTTCCTTGTTTGACTGCAATTTATCTCATTTTTATTACCATTTTTAAAATGAGGACACACCCTAAATCGTGACTTTCTTTCGCTTTAAAATGATTACGCTTTAACATGATTTAGCTTTAGAATAACGTGCAAAATTTCTGTCTAAAATGAGCAGCCACTAAACAGTGTGCTGCTTTTTTCGTGCATTTTCAGGGCAGTATGTGTTGCCTATCTCTTAAAGCTGAGTAGCAATTTTGCAAAATTGAGCCTTTAATACTTTGCAATCATTGTCCTTGTGCTACAGTCTGTTTATCCCTTAATCTATATATTTACATAATGTATAGTTTATTCAGTTTAAAAGAGAGTCAAGGCAACCGAGTGCAGATGTATATGTGATACTTCGAGCGAGGTTAACGCTGTCACTCTTTTATAGAGGATTGACTATAGTCAATTCCACATACCTCAGATAGGACTGTCTCTGTGAAATTATCCGCCTTAAAATCTGCTAGCCTCATTAGTACCGTACTATTGGCAACCACGGCATGCGCTCAGCCTAGTACACCTGACGCCACCAGTCAGAATATGAGCCAAAATCCGAAAAGTGCTCAAAGTATGAATGCCCAAAATACAACTGCCGAAAGCACGCCAGCAGATGGTACTGTCAGCCAGTCAGTTGATAGTCGCTTGCGTCAAGTGCTAACTCAGGCAGGCATCAAAACGCAAATTACCTCTATTGTGCCGTCCAACCTACCCAATATGTATCAAGTCAATTTGGCGGGACAGTTACCTTTACATGTCACAGAGGATGGTAAATACGTCATCCAAGGCGAGCTACAAAAGAACCCAAGCAAACGTGTCGTGACCGAAACGCCTGCTCGCAGTACGAGTGCGCAACTGGGCAAGCCGGTCAGTGCCGACGTCAAGTCAGATATATTGGCTAATATGAGTGCGCTGAAAAACATGAGTGCCAAAACACCATTCTTTTATACCGCAGTGCCTGGTGTAATTTGGGGGGCGACGTTAGAAGGCGTGCCTTTCTTACTATCAGATGATGCGCAGTACATCACTGATGGCGAAATATCTGTCATCGAAAATGGTCAGTTTGTGGGGCTTGATGAAGAGTTTGAAGCACTAAAAAACCAGTCTGTGTTTGCGACGTTGGATAAGAGCCAACTGATTACCTATCCTGCGACCAGCAAAGAACGAGCCGTCATCTATGTGGCGGATGATGTGAATTGTCCGTACTGCCGCCGACTGCATCAACAGATGCCAACGCTTAATGCAAAAGGTGTCACCGTCAACGTTATCGGTTATCCGATATATGAAGCGTCACCTGAGCAAATGCGTGGTATCTGGTGTCAAGCTGATGAAGGTAGTCGTCGCAAGGCTTTTGACAAAGCAATGCTAGCGGGTCAGATGACACCTGCACCAGCGAGCTGTAGTACCGATCATGTGACGCCTAATCGCGAAAAAGCAGCTGGACTGGCCGTCATAGCCACGCCTGCTATTTACCGTGAGGATGGCGTGCTCTACCAAGCCAGCTTTGAGAGCCCTGAGTTCTTAGAGTTCTTAGGAGTAGAGTAAACCACGCTTCTTCAATACTACTAAAACATCATGACTTCTGGATAAGGTGCTGTGCGAGCTGCGCAATATGCTCGGTACCAATACCACAGCAGCCCCCGATGATGCTTGCCCCAGAATCTTGCCAAAGCTTAGCCCAAGTCAGATAATGCTCAGGGGTCGTGTCTTCACGCATATTGCGCAGGTGTGCATTGGCTTGTTTGTGGCTTTGTTTTGGGACAAAAGCATTCGCATAGACGCCCAGCTGCATAGGCTGTGAGGCTTGATCAATTGTCTCCTTCGCAGTCTGTAATGCTGCATTCATCACCTCAGGTTGACTACAATTGAACAGTATTGCGTCGACATTCAATGACATCATGGCTTGTACGGCATCTGCTACTGATTCACCAGAGCGCAACATGGGTGTGCTCACCGCACGATTGGATTCAGCACTGCTATCATGGTCATCGGTAGTGATATCTAACTGACTATCATCTAGCGTGAATGAGATCCAAATGGGCTTAAATGCAGCTTCTTTTTGAGCCGCTGTGAAATCCTCAATCAGTTGATGCCATGTTTGCGCTTCAACGATACTACTTTGCGTCTCTACCAACCACATATCCACATAGTCTGCTTGCGCTGATAACAGTGGCTGCGCAATAGCGGGCGCTTGCTCAGTGTCGAACAAATCTGGTCGATAAGAGCCAAATAACGGTGGTAAACAGCCAGCGATTTTTACATTTGTCGGACTGTTAAGGCTTTTATCTGTCTGTGAATTGCTAGCTTGTACGGCCTCAAAGGCAAGTTTTGCCGCTGTTTCTATAAGTGCTTCGCCTTCAGTAAAAAACGCATCTCCCAAATGATAAGGGGTGACCGCATAACTATTAACAGTGATGACAGCTGCACCAGATTTTATGTAGTCCAGATGGACATCACGAACACTATCGGGCGCTAGGCTCAGTGACAATGCTGACCATTCAGGTTGGCGAAAAGGCGCACCACGTCGTTCAAGCTCACGTCCCATACCACCATCTAATATCGTCATGTGTGTTGTGAGTGAGGCGTCAGGTTGAGCAGTCATTACTTTAGAGTTTATCTGAGTGTACATCGTAAGTTCACTTGTAAAATTGTTTGATAGTCCAAAAACTCCAGTATAGCCAAAGTGTCTTATGCTCTAGCAATGTCATCTATGTATTATCGTAATGCTGTGTATTACGGCAGCACAATGTCCACGATTTTCCAATCAATGAGGCCGTTGCGTTGCATCTCTATCGTCAGTGGATAGCCTTTGACTTGACCGCTAACCGTAAAGCAGTTGATACCACAGTAGCTTAGCTTAGGTTTTTCACTATCAGAGCCTTGCGCCACTTGCTGTTCCAGTTCAGCCGCTTGTTTTTCCATGACTTGCTGCATTTGGGTTTTGATCACAGCATCTATATCACCGCGCTGGGCGATAAGGTTCTGAATCAAGCTTTGGAGGTTAACTTGATTGCTCGCGATGGCCCAAGCTGCGGCTAGCTCTTTAGTAGCCGTGTTGGCTTGACCTTGAGTGCTAATGACCTTTTCGATGTTCTCTGAGGTAATAGCACCATCGACTGCCTTGACGATAAAGTCATCGGCGGCCTTAGTCAAAGCCTCACCACCCAATTGAGAGACGAGAGGGTATTGGGTCATCGTCGCCGTAAACTGGCTGGTTAGTTGGTCTTGGATGCTGGGTCGCACTTGATCATAGTCAATCGCTGCTGCAATCGTTGCACCGTCGTTGGCATCATAAGCATTTTTGAGCTGATATGCACTGTAATAAGGCGAACCTGCATAGATAGCCACTGCGATGACGATTAATAAAACAATCAGCTTTTTCATAAAAATCGATACCTTGTCGCAAACTTAATAAGTTTTAATAATTTTAATAGCTATTAATAGCTTCGATAATTTTTAAGATAAATGGCTACAAACTCGGACGATAAATATTAGCATGGCTTAATGTTATTGAGGTATGAAAAGCTTTATTCATTCCTTAATAAAACCTTTTTGTAGTGACGAAATCGTTTTAAACGATACTTTCCATCCCTGAAAGCTTGATAAATCACCATGCCATCTCCATAAATAGCGCAAACTTTTAATAATTGATTTGGCTAAGCAGCATCCCGCCGTATTTGCCTGTAGGATTCACATCATTATCATCTATCCTTTCTGATTATTTATTGTGTTTCATGTGAAACCCTTATGAATAACTGTGAGTGATACTAGGTGGTGGTGATTGACTGAGGTTCATGAACCGACTGGCCGGTGGACTGTAAAGACGATAGGAGAGCCCATGAGCAAGCGTGATTTTTATGAAGTGTTAGGTGTCAGCAAAACCGCTGATAGCAAGGAAATTAAGCGAGCTTACCGTAAGCTGGCCATGAAATATCATCCAGACCGTAACTCTGACGACCCTGATGCAGAAGATAAATTTAAAGAAGCCTCAATGGCTTATGAGGTGTTGAGCGACGAAGAAAAGCGCTCAGCCTACGATCGTATGGGTCACTCAGCCTTTGAAAATGGTATGGGCGGCGGTGGCGGCTTTGGTGGTGCAGGTGGTGGTAATTTCCAAGATATCTTTGGCGATATCTTTGGTAATTTTGGCGATATCTTTGGTCAACAGCGTGGCGGCGGTGGTGGACGTGCGCGCCGTGGTTCAGACTTACGTTATGTCATCGAGTTGACGTTAGAAGAAGCGGTACGTGGCTGTAAAAAAGAAATCAGCTTTACGGCTCCTGCGCCTTGTGACACTTGTGATGGCAAAGGCGCAAAAAATGCCTCTGACATTGTGACTTGTCCAACGTGTAACGGCCAAGGTCAAGTTCGTATGCAGCAAGGATTCTTTGCTGTTCAGCAAACATGTCCACATTGTGGCGGCACTGGTAAGCAAATCAAGAATCCTTGTCCTGACTGCCATGGTAATGGCGTCAAAGACAAATCACGTACGCTAGAAGTTTCTATTCCAGCTGGTGTCGATGATGGTGATCGCGTTCGTCTCGCAGGTGAAGGCGAAGCGGGCGGTGCTGGTGTCCAAAACGGCGATTTATACGTCGAAGTCCGTGTTAAAGCGCACAATGTCTTTACGCGCCAAGGTGCTGATCTATATATGGATGTGCCCGTTAGTATTACCGATGCAGCATTGGGTAAAGAGGTTGAAATTCCAACGTTAGATGGCAAAGTGAAGCTAAAGGTTGCAGAAGGTACGCAAAGTGGTAAATTGCTGCGTGTACGTGGTAAAGGCGTGACTCCAGTACGTACAACGATGAAAGGTGATTTGATTTGCCGTGTTATCATTGAGACGCCAGTGAATCTAACGGGTGAACAAAAAGACCTATTACGTCAATTCCAAGATACCTTGGATGGTGATAGTAAGCATCAACAGTCGCCACATAAAAAGTCATTCTTCAAAAAGATTGGCGAGTTGTTTGATTAATAGTGTTTATTACTAAGTAGCGATACTTAAAACGAGTATCTAGATAAGCCCAATAGTTTCACGTGAAACTATTGGGCTTTTTAATGGTTGTATAAAAAACCACTCAGGTAGTGATATTTGCTAAACTGACCATAAATAATATGTAACAGCTGTTTCACTAAAAATAAAATATTCAGGATAAAAATATGAGTTCACAAATAACAGAACAAACCATCAATGTTGGTGTCATCGGTGCTGGTGGTCGTATGGGTCGTATGCTTATCGAAGCGGTACAACAAAATCCAAAAACCACTTTGAATGCTGCCATAGAGCGTAAAGGTTCAAGCCTCGTCGGTGCGGACGCTGGTGAAGTGGCCGCTATTGGCTGCTTAGATGTGCAGATTGTTGATGATTTAAAGACCGTAGTGAATGACATTGATGTGCTGATTGATTTCAGCTTGCCTGATGCCACCGAACAAAACATGCAGATTTGTGCTGAGCATAATGTCGCGATGGTTATCGGCACGACAGGTTTTAATGCGCAGCAAGAGCAAGTACTGGCTACAGCGAGTGAAAAAATTGCGATCGTTTATGCTGGTAATTATTCTACTGGCGTGAATTTGTCATTAAAACTACTAGGTATGGCGGCAAAAGCCTTTGGTGAAGACGCAGACGTAGAAGTCATTGAAGCACACCATAAGCACAAAATCGATGCACCATCGGGTACGGCTTATATGATGGCAGACGCCGTCGCAGAGGCTCGCGGACAGAATCTAAAAGACGTCGCCGTTTATGGCCGTGAAGGACAAACAGGTGAACGTGAAGCAGGTACGATCGGTATTCATGCGATTCGTGGTGGCGAAATCATCGGTGACCATACCGTGATGTTTATCGCTGATGGTGAAGTGGTTGAAATCACCCATCGTGCCCGTGCGCGTATGACCTTTGCTGCTGGTGCGGTGCGTGCAGCTACTTGGATCATTGAGCAAGAAGTAGGGCAGTATGATATGCAGGATGTGTTAGGTTTAAATGATTAAGGCTTAAATGGTAAGTGCTGGGATGATTAATTCTTCAGCCTCTCTTGATTACATCTTAATAAATGATGAGTCGCTGCTATAGTCGATCCACTATAAAATAAATACAGCGATACTGGGTGCATTTTGCGTAGCCTCTGTCTGCGCAGGCACAGCAAGCAAGGAAAATGTATACCAGTATCGCATGGTTACATTTGTATCTGTTTTATTTAGGACTGACTATAGGAGATAGACATGGATACGTTTAGACAAAATTTAATAAAGGTGGTTAGTAGAGCCTTTATAGCCAGTAAAAATATTAGCTGCGTGGGCCATACGGTCTTAGCGACTAGTCTGGTGGCCTTGCCTATCATGGCACAGGCAGCGACTTATGACACCTATGTCATTCATACATATGGTGGCGACACATTATTGCCAGCGGTACGTCAGCAGTTAAACAGCAGCCGTGATGGCGGCACAGTCACAACGTATCAAGACAAATTAGTACTGAATACCACAGCAGCTAATTACCAGGCAGTACAACAGCTCTTGACTCAAATTGATGGTCAGCCACAAGCCTTAACCGTCTCAGTGCGCGTTGGCAATAATAGCAGCACGCAAAATAGTATCCAGCAAGGTCAGGTTATTATTACCAATCGCGGTATTCAAGGGTCAGGTATCATTAATCAAAGTAACCGTCAGCAGCAGGGCAGTAATTCATATCAAGTACAAACCTTGTCTGGTAGTGCGGCAAGTATCAGCACTGGCACGCTTTATTCACTGATACAGAGTTATCATGCCAATCGCTATAATATAAGGCCGCAGATTATTATCCAGCAGCAAGTATTGCTACCAACGACACAGGGAATTGCGGTAACACCAAGACTGCTGCCCACAGGTCAAGTCGAAATACAACTGTCCCAAGTAGAAGAAAACCTAGTGCGATTCAGTTCGCCTTATAATCGCAGCGGTTCTGTCAATCAGGCTATTCAAGGTCAACGTTTGAACAGTACGATTATCGTGTCTCGTGGGCAGTGGGTGACTATCGGAGAAGTCTCTCAAAGCAGTCAAAACCAAAGTAGCAGCTATGGTGGTAATCAGACAATCAATAGTAATAACAATGTGCCTATTTCACTATTAGTACAGTAGCTGCATTTTTCAAATAGCTGATCATCAATGACACGGCTAAACAAACATAAAAAAGCGCGGCACTGTGCATAACAGTGTCGCGCTTTTTTATGCACAGTAGAGCAAAAAACTAGTCGAGGTAAATCACTTCTAACGGTGGAAAACCATTAAATTCAACCGATGAGTAAGAATTGGTATAAGCACCAGTGGTTAGCCAATAGATTTTATCGCCAATCTCTAGCTCTTCTGGTAATTGATAACCTGCTTCTTCGTACATGATATCAGTTGAGTCACAGGTAGGACCTGCCAACACAACAGTTCCTTCACTGGTAGAGGTTTCCATCTTAGGTGTATAAACAGGGTACTTAATGGCTTCACCCAGTGTCTCAATCAACCCTTGGAATAATCCTACATCGGTATAAACCCAGCGCGTCAAATCTGTGCTAGATTTACGTGATATTAAGATGACATCGCTGGCTAACACTCCTGAGCCACCTACCAACGAACGACCTGGTTCTAAAATAATCTCAGGCATTTCATCTTCGTTATAATCGTCTGTGAGATAACGCTTAATTTCTTCTGCATATACTTTTATCGGATTCACTTCGCTGATGTAGTTGGCTGGAAAGCCACCGCCCAAGTTAATCATTTGTAGTTTGATGTCTTCTTCGTTTCTCATCCAGTCAAACATATATTTAACCTTGGCTAGTGCATCATCCCATGCGGCGACGTCTTTTTGTTGACTGCCCACATGAAATGAGATGCCATAAGGTACTAAACCCAAATCTCGTGCTTGAATTAATAACTCAATCGCCATATTAGGGTGACAACCAAATTTACGAGACAGCGGCCACTCTGCTGTATCAGACCCTTGTACCAATATACGCACAAATATTTTAGATCCTGGGGCATGCTTAGCGATATTTTTTAAATCAGCTTCTGAATCAGTGGCATACAGATCAACGCCTTTATCAAATGCATATTTGACATGATCGGCCTTTTTGATAGTGTTGCCGTAAGAAATACGCGATGCATCTACGCCGCAGTCCAGCACTCGGTCTAGCTCATAAATCGAGGCGCAATCAAAGTTTGAGCCAAGTTCGGCGAGCAGGTTAATGACTTGGACGGCAGGACTGGCTTTCATTGCATAATGAATTTTTGCATCAGGAAAAAACCCAACCATTTCATTATATTTTGTCTTGATACGGCTAAGATCTACCATTAAAAAGGGTGTTTCACGACCTTCAGCAGCTTTGGTGAATTTTTGCCAGCTGGCAGAGTCAAAATATTGGTCAATTTTGATCATGGTCATAGGAAAACACCTTTAGTGAATATAATGAAACAATGGAAAATATATGAGTGAGAGACATGCTTAACCAGTTAAGTAATGATGAAGGCTCAACAGGCGTTAATAGTGTGTTTTTTATCAATAAGTTATCAACAAGCCTTTTTTTTAGCATCAGTCTCACGCTTTGATTTGTATTGAGCGTTAACTGGTACTAAACATTGACTGGCATTAGACAGAGCTCGATTGCGGTTGTTTTTCAGTCTGTGCTTCCATTTGTTTTTCACGTATTTTTACAACTTTACGAACTTTATCACGGGCACGGGTTTGCTTTAAACGCGATAAGTAATCAACGAATATAACCCCGTTTAGGTGATCCATTTCATGTTGAATACATACTGCGAGTAAGCCTTCTACTTCTTCGTCAATTTTTTCGCCATTCTCATCTAATGCCTCAATACGTACTTTATTTGGACGTTCAACGCTATCATAAACCTCAGGAACTGATAAACAACCTTCTTCATACGGTTGCTTCTCTTCTACTAGTGGCGTCACCTTCGGGTTTATGAAAACTCTAGGACTATTTTTATCTTCAGATAAATCCATAACGATAAGTTGAATATGATGATCTACCTGACTGGCAGCCAGACCAATACCTTGAGCATCGTACATCGTCTCAATCATGTCAGCGATTAAGGTTTTTATTTCAGCCGTCACTTCCTTTACAGGCTTGGCAAGTGTGCGCAGGCGTGGGTCTGGATAATTTAATATAGGGAGTAATGCCATAACGCTTACCTCAATGATAAGGATAAAATAGGGTTGGTATTATAAGATAAATGGGGGCAAAAGTAATGTTTATCAATACTTTCCCTTAATGATCACCTTTCATTAATCTGAAAACTTAGGTCAGTACTTCTACCCAGATAGACAAAAGCCTCGCAATCAGCAAGGCTTTTCTTTTGTCTTATAGTTATTCAAGTATACGATCACTCAAAAACAAGTCATTATATGTGACTCGATTATGCGCGACGTTTGCTGGTGAGCATCTCATACCCAAACAACAAAATAATCGCACCGATAACTGAGAATATCAGACCAACGAATCCACCATCAGCATTTATACCAAATAATTTTGCAAGCCATCCACCCACTAGAGCACCAACGATACCTAGTATGATAGTCATAATCCAACCCATAGGGTCGCTGCCTGGCTTGATGGCACGTGCTAATAAACCTGCGACTAAACCTACGATAATCATCCAAATAAAGCCCATTTTATTCTCCTAATTTATTATCATTTATAGTTGTAGCAACGCTTATAGTCAATGCGACCATAGTAGTTACTAATTTTAATAAGTACATTGTAAGCACTGTATAGGTGTAAAGGTAAGCGCAAAATGTTACCAATGTATGAGCTATGTGAGGAAAACTATCGATATTGCTAATATGCAGGTAGGCTAGGTAAATGAAAGGTTACAAAGGTAGTAAAGTCGCAAACGTTCGCCGTAATTGATGTTTATTAAAACCAAAAAAGCGTGGCTCGTTGATCACGGTGCCACGCTTGTATTTTAATAAAATTAGACCTGTATCCAGTCCAGCTACTTATTATGTAGAGCCATTAATAGACGTTGATGAATGCCTTCAAAGCCACCATTAGACATGATTACAATCGCATCACCTGCTTGAGCATGCGTGCTGATATGTTCGATGATGTCATCAGTGCTAGTCAGAACTTGTTGGTTGCTGATATTAGGGTTGGTGACATTGGCTTGCTCGATGACGTCCTTTAAGCCCCATTCTAGACCAGTAGGCTCATACCATAGCGTGTGATCAGCAAGCGAAGCAGATTCAGCTAGGCTATCTTGGTGAATGCCCATTTTCATCGTATTACTACGTGGTTCGATGATGGCCCAAATCCGTCTATCAGCCAGTTTCTTTTTGGCACCGTCTAAAGTCGTGGTGATGGCAGTCGGGTGGTGTGCAAAATCATCGAAAACTAAGATATCATTTACATCACCGATTAGCTCCATGCGACGTTTGATACCAGCAAATGCAGATAATGCTTCACAAGCCGTGGAGACACTAACGCCAACATCATAAGCAGCTGCTACAGCAACTAGAGCGTTATTGACATTATGGATGCCACTCATTGCCCAGTTAACAGTGCCGATAGAATCATTATCTTCACTGAAGCTCACTTTAAATTGACTACCGTCTTCGCTAATAAGCTCAGCTTGCCAATCGCTATTATTTACAAGGTTGTCAGCTGCGCTCTTATCAACCACTGACGTGCGCCAAACAGGCGTCCAAACCCCTTTCGCCAACGTGTCTTCTAAACTGGCAGTCGCTGCTGGCATGATGATTTGTCCAGTGCTTGGAATCATACGTACCATGTGATGAAACTGAGTCTGAATGGCATTGAGATCAGCAAAAATATCGGCATGATCAAATTCAAGATTGTTTAAGATAGCTGTGCGCGGGCGATAATGGACGAATTTTGAACGCTTATCAAAAAACGCAGAGTCGTATTCGTCCGCTTCAATGACGAAATATCCTCTATTTGCGCTGTCATCGCTGTTTGCTTCTGCACCCAAATAGCTGCTGTGCGCAAAAACTTGCTGTAGACGCTCATCAGTTGTATTGACCAATGGCACACCACCAATCAAAAACCCAGTATCGATACCAGCATAGTGCAATATCCACGCAAGCATTGTCGTTGTTGTCGTCTTACCATGAGTACCGGCAACGGCTATTACGTGGCGAGATTGTAGTACTTGCTCCGATAAAAACTGTGGACCTGAGGTATAACGCAGTCCTGTGTCTAGCATGTATTCGATCACATCCATACCGCGTTTCATCGCGTTACCAACGACGACCAAATCTGGCGCTGGTTGCAAATGTTCTATTAGGTAGCCTTCTGCAATAGTGACGCCTGCATTTTCGAGTTGGGTGGACATGGGTGGGTAAACATTGGCATCGGAGCCAGTGACGGTATGTCCAAGCTCTCGCGCCAGTAAGGCTAGCGAGCCCATAAAAGTACCACAAATACCAAGAATATGAATATGCATAGACGTTCCGTACGAGCTTAAATTAAAAGAATAAAATAAAGAGTTATCTGTGAGTCTAGCCGCAATATATGGCTGTTCATGATAGAACAGACCCACGTGGTTATGGTCATGCAAACGACCTTCTGTCGCAGAAATAGCAAGCGGTTGTCAAAATATCAATGCGGCAAACAGTCACTCATTGTAAAGTAAAGCCCATTAGATGACCAATAAAAAACGCCCTAAGAGTAGGCGTTGTTTGCTACGGTACACGGTGTCTGAGTTTTTTATCTGATGGTATTTATGTTTGACTCGTTGTATATTTTTTATTTGCGTGACAAGGTATAGTCATTATTAGGGCTTTTGTCTTTGTTTATTAAGATAAGATGATTGTCTTGAATATGATACGTCTCAATATTTTTATCTTCGTAGACAATCGTAATATTATTGTTGTCTTGACGATAAATACCAGACTCAGAAAGTGGCGCATGTGGCGTGTCAGGGTTATTATAAATACTGGTTTTTAGCACTGAGCCATCAGCAAATAAGTTTAGTGTGATATCGACACTGTCACAAGACGCGCAAGGCACCATGCCGCCGTAGTCGCCCATTAGCGTGGCTTGTAGTATATTACTGCGTGCTTCATCGTTCGTTTGTGACCCAGATGTCAGTGCTTCGTTTCTCGGTTGAGCTGCTGCAATTAATGACTGTCCTTCTACTACTTCATTAGACTCGTCATCACCACTAAATAAACGATCATCATTATCTTGTAGATTGTTTTTGGTATTCTCTGAGTTAGAAGATACGGCACTATCAATAGGTGTAACTTGCGTTGCCAAGTCCTTATGATCATTGGGCGCAGCATTATCACAACCAATAAGGGTGATGCAGATAGAGATCGCTAGCAAAGACCGACTATAGCGTTTGATGACAGTCAGTGTGGTAGAGCAAGTAGACGCAAAGTACATCATGGTCACACCAAAAAAAAACAGTTTGTCGATAATATTTCTAAAGATTATCCACACTATCGATAATGTCATTTTATTGTCAAAAATGACAGATAACGGAAGGTATAAGTGTCAAAATCATTCAGTTTGCACGGGATAGCACTGGTTGATTTAATTCTGTTGAATAATATTGGTTGTATTGATTAATCAAAAAATCAAATAAGCAGTGTCAAGATAGCAAAGATTGAGAATATCTCTGTAGAATTTTTGTTATGGCGGTTTTATGCAAAAGAGGGTGGCATGAGGTATTGAAGATTTGATAAATCAGGAAAGTTAGCTTGCAGGGACAGGACTATTTTCCGCTGTTTTATAGTTAGAAATAGAGGCTTAGTTTATTCTAAGCCTCTATTTCTAACGTTGTGCTACCAAAAAATAGTCACTGTCAATGCCATGGTGACATGTTCAACATGTCATAACTGTCTATTACGCAAGACGGTTATTGGTGCTTGGTCGAACGATACGCCATAATATCAGTCCATGTACGGCTAATAGTATGCTAAATAAAATCAAAGATTGCTCAGGAATACTCAATCCTATAAATGTCCAGTCAACTAAAGCGCATTCGCCAGAGCCTGCAAAAACTTCTTTGAACACTTGCAGTATTGGCAAGGTGTCTAACCAGTAATCTAGACCAGGGCCACAAGAAGGCACTTGGTCGGCAGGTAAGTGCTGTAGCCAGACATGGCGTGCGGCTACAGCAGTAGACCAACCAATACCCGCCACACTGCCAAGCCACAATAGCAGTCTTATCACTTTAGATTTTGGATTAAACAATGCTGACATCAGAGCAAAGCAGCCCATTATGATCAGGCCAATACGTTGGAAAATACAAAGTGGACAAGGTGAGAATCCTAAATAGCGCTGTAAAAAGAACAGCGCAAAACTCATTCCTACTATACTCATTATTACCAAAAATACTTGCAAGTTACGGTAAGTGGTTAGCTTTAGCATCGGGCAGTTACTCTTATCAATTAGTCATCTATAGACATTAAATAGTAATCAAAAATTAGCGATATTGTTGCAAAAATTGCATAAAGTCTTCTGTTTCTGCTTTTTCGATATCTGCTTGTTGGAGTATCGATTTTTCTGCGAGCACTTCGTATTTGGCCTGGGTATTTGGACTGAGCGTTTGCTGTAATAAAGACTTACGATGCTGCTGTGCTAAGGTAAAACCCAGTTGCCATAAGCTACCCAAACGCTGACTATCAGAGTTTACTTGTGCAGAGATGGTTGCCTCAGAATGTCCAGCTTTGCCTTGCATTAGGGCAACGGCAGTACGGTAGTCGTTGCCACCATAATGTGCGTCAAGTAGTGCAGCAAGTGGTTGCATGCGCTCTAGGTGTGTCAGCATCCAATCCTCAAGTAACCGTTCTTCGCCATTATTGATAATCTGTAGATCCTTACGACGACCTTCATTGACTACACGCTCAAGATTGATAGCCAGTTCTTCATCTTCTTCAGGTAGCAGATCAGGAGAGTCGCTGAGTAGACAGTACAGCGCCATAACTTCTAAGAAGCACGCACTAGACAGGCGAATACCTACATCACTATAAGGGTCCAAATCAATGGCACGGAACTCAACATAGGCAATACCACGACGCTCAAGTGCTTCGGTTGGGGTCTCACCGCTCATCGCGATTTGTTTTGGTCGGATAGGGCTATAGTATTCATTTTCTATTTGTAAAATATGGTTGTTGATTTGGACGGGGTTGCCATCAGAATCATCTAACCCTAGCTTTTCAAAGCTGTCATGTGGCGTCTGAATCGCGCGGCGCAATCCCGCAACATATTCTGGCAGATAGTTGTAACGGATATCGAGCTGCTCTTGTACACTATTGGTATAACCAAGCTTACCCATACGTAAGCTAGTAGCTGCAGGTCTATAGTAGGTTGAGTCGTTCATGCGTTCCAAGTCATGTTCACGCCCTGCTAAAAAACAAGGACAAACACTTGGGCTAGCACCCAGTAAATAAAGCACAAGACTGGTCAGTCGCTTAAAATTCCGGATAAGTCCGAGGTATTTTTCATTTTTGAATTCTTGCAGTGTTTGGATTTGCGTAGTAGGTGTTTCAGCTTGCCATGTTTCGAACAATTCATCACCAAAAGACAAATTATAGTGTAGCCCTGCGATGGTTTGCATACGGCGACCATAACGAATACCTAGCCCGCTACGATATAGCGTTTTAAGCTTACCAGTATTAGAGCTACCATAATCCGCCAGTGGAATGTCTTCGTCATTTGAGGACAGCATACATGGCATAGACAATGGCCACATTAGCTCACCTTCTGGCATTGCTTGATATACCAGTACGTGTAATTGACGCAGCATGTTAAGCGTTTCTTTTGGTGAGGTTTTGGGATCAGTAATAAGCTCAAGTAGGCTTTCTGAATAATCGGTGGTGATAAACGGGTGTGTGAGTTTTGATCCGAGTTTGGCCGGATGCGGTGTTTGAGCCAAGTAGCCATCAGGCTTGACGCGCAGTCCTTCTTTTTCGATACCACGGAGCATGCCTGTTAAATGCTTGCTATCAAACCAGTTAGGAATTTCAAAGTTAACAAAGCTACTCACAAAATTAGTCATAATAGTCATCTATTGTTATTCATTATGGTGGTTCAAAACACGACTAGCGTTTGACCATAAAAGAGGTAAATATTGGATTAATAGTTCCGTCAGTTTAGCTCAAAGCAGCCTTGAAAACCACGGACAATTACAAATACGATAAGCTTTACAATGGCTTGTCTGTCTGAATATTAGCGGAAATTTAGGCCGCATTATTTGTGAGCAGTCTTTGATTAAAGCCTTCTGTAAATAAAAAACATCTACCTAGCAGATAGATGCTTTTGATATGCAACGTTCAGCTATTGATCATCGCTGTAGCCAACGACTTGGATGTTTTGATCAAGAGTTATGTGTGCGGTTAACTCAAATAGAAAAGGATGAGCCACAGCCACAAGTGGTGGTAGCATTTGGGTTGGTCACGACAAAACGCGCACCTTCTAAGCCTTCGGTATAATCAACGGTAGAGCCCTGTAGGTATTGATAGCTAAGTGAGTCAACGACTAAGGTCACATCATCATTGTCAAAATTAGCATCATCTTCGTTCAGCTCATTGGCAAAATTGAAGCCATAAGAAAACCCTGAACAGCCACCGCCAGTCACATAGACACGCAGCATAAGGTTGTTATCGCCTTCTTCTTCACGTAAGCGACGTACTTTTTGCGCAGCACTATCCGTTAGGCTCAATACAGTTGGATCTACAGGCTGGCTGGCGCTTGGACTAAATTGATTGGCTGATTCGTTCATATCTACCTCAGTTGCTAGGATCAAATGCGGTCGTCGTCCTGTACAGGTTTGCAATGGAATGGTTGCAAATAAAGATACGTACGGCGTTTGATTTAATTGGGTGCTGTCATTATGGCAAGGCTGTTAACACATTATAAATACAATATTGGTGCCGTCAAAATGGTTGAGCATATGGTTGGTACTTATTTTATAGCAGTATATCATAATGGGGCTATTGATTCGTTTGTCAAGAGTGATGTCACTCACTGAATTTAATGCATCAGAATTGGCTTTTAATGAATGAATAAATACTTAGTTTTGAAATAGTTATTTAATCGTTTGCCTATCGGGCAAGCGTTTGAAATAATAGCCGGCAGTTAACATGCCAGATGTGTGTTTTTCTTATTGCCTTATATTTTATATTACTGTTGAGATGAAGAAATTATATGATCGAATTTAAAGACGTTGGTGTTCGCCGTGATGGTCGTGAATTGTTTGCCGGTGCAAGCTTTCAGCTACATCCGGGTCACAAAGTTGGCTTAACAGGCAATAATGGCACTGGCAAATCCACCTTGTTTGCTTTATTACTGACGCAAATGGGTACGGGCGATACCGAAGTCACTCTTGATAGGGGCGAAGTAAGTATTCCTGATAGCTGGCACGTGGCACACATGGCACAGGAAGTGGGCGCAACCAAGCAGACAGCGGTTGACTATGTATTAAGTGGCGATGAACAGTGGTATGAGATTAATGCCGCGTTAAATGATTTGAACAGTGTCAGTGATGAGCAGATTGGCATATTGCATCAGCAATTTGATGAAATTGATGGCTATCGCACACCGACCAAAGCCGCTCAAATTATGGCGGGACTGGGTTTTAATACTAACCAGCATGAGCTACCAGTAGAAGGTTTCTCAGGTGGCTGGCGCATGCGTCTAAACCTTGCCAAAACATTGATGAGCCGCGCTGACCTTATGTTACTCGATGAGCCAACCAACCATTTGGATTTGGATGCGATTCTTTGGCTAGAGACTTGGATCAATGCATATATGGGTCTGGTGATTGTCATCTCGCATGATCAGGCATTCTTGGATGCGACGGTTGGTCATATCCTTCATGTGGAACAACAAAAAATCACGCTCTACACAGGTAACTACCAGCAGTTCATTCGTACGCGTCATGAGCGTATGGCACAGCAGCAGCAAGCGTTTGAGAAGCAAGAAGCGACTAAGGCACATTTGGATGACTTTATTCGTCGTTTCCGTGCGAAAGCCAGTAAGGCCAAGCAAGCTCAGAGTCGTATTAAGCAGCTTGAGCGTATGGCGGAGCTGTCACCAATGATGGCAGAAAACCCTTTCTCCTTCCGTTTTTATGAGCCAGCAAATATGAGCTCACCGCTGATTGAGCTGACAAAAGCAGACATTGGTTATAGCGACGTACCACTGCTGCACAATGCCAATGTGCAGGTGACTCCCGATACGCGTCTGGGTTTACTCGGTATGAATGGTGCAGGTAAATCAACACTGATTAAGGCATTGGTTGGCGAGCTTGGCATATTAACAGGCACGTATCGAGTATCTGATACGCTGAAATTAGGCTATTTTAACCAGCATCAAATGGACATCTTAGACGCAAAGGCCACACCGATAGAGATGATGCGTCGCCTAGCGGGTAAGACTTCGGATGCGATACTACGTTCATTTTTGGGCAGTTTTGATTTCCGTGGTGATCGCATTGATACCCCAAGCGAGCTGTTCTCAGGTGGTGAGCGTGCGCGTTTGACGCTAGCGTTGATTGTTTGGCAACGTCCGAACGTTCTGGTGCTTGATGAGCCAACCAACCATTTAGACTTACAAATGCGTCAAGCATTGACCATCGCACTACAAGGCTTTGAAGGGGCAGTGGTATTGGTTTCGCATGATCGTGAATTGATTGCCAACGTCTGTGATGAGCTGTACTTGGTACATGACGGTATTATCGAAGAGTTTGATGGCGATATCGGAGACTATGGTAAATGGCTCGCTGAAAAGCGTAAGCAGGAAAACGCACAAGATAAAAACACAGGTAAGAAAAAAAGTAAAAAAGAGAGTAAAAGGTTTGTTTCACGTGAAACAACTGATAGTCAAGTAGGCAATAAAGCGTCTACTGCACCATCAAAGAATAAAAATGCTGAGCCTGCACTTAGCAAAGATGCCCAGCGTAAACAGGCTGCTGAACAACGCAAGCTAACCGCTCCGATACGCCGTGATATTGAGAGTACAGAAAAATCATTGGCTAAAATTGATAAGCAGCTAGCGGTACTTGAAGAAAAGTTGGCGGATACAACATTGTATGAAGAAAGCCGGAAGTCAGATTTGCTTGTTCTGCTCAATGAGCAAACAGCACTACAACAGCAACATAGTGATAATGAAGAAAAATTATTATTATCGATGACGACGTTAGAGGAAATGGAAGCTGGCCTTGAGTAGATGATGTGGCTTAGTAGATATTGTTTGTTAAGCTATTTTTAGCTGATAACGATATTTGTAAAGGTAGTTATAAAAAAGGGAGGGCAATCGCCCTCCCTTTTTATTACATTATTCCTTACGGTACTTACCATCACCATAAGATAATATTTCCATTGTCGTTGTACACAACTGACAGTTTATTTGACCAGCAGCGGCTTTTGATAAATCAAGAATACGACCTCGAATAAAAGGCCCTCTATCTGTAATTTTTACAATAACACTCTGCTTTGTCTTTTGGTTAGTTACTTGGACTTTGGTGCCGAACGGTAACGTGCGATGTGCAGCAGTTAATGAGTTCATGTCGAAGATACTGCCACTAGCGGTACGTTTACCGTGAAATTTGCTGCCGTAATAACTGGTATTGCCAGCAAAAACAGTGGTACTAAGTAGTAGTGACAAAGTGATAACCAAAGACCTGATTAAATAAGACATTTAATACCTTTAAGCAATTTATAAAATAGACAGGTACTCTTGCCTATGTTATCCGTACTCCCTATGAGTATGAATAATATAGATATTTTACAATAAATAGCTTGCCACGTCCTTACCATTTTGTAAAAAAACACGAGTTCAGTCTATTTTATAATATGTTTCAGGTTACTAATATAAGTGATTTTCATTTACTGCTCTTACGTTAAAAGTAAATAATTT
>NZ_JBQSVL010000049.1:0-23246 GCF_052376215.1 Psychrobacter sp. AOP7-B1-24 | reverse complement strand
AAAAAGCACGCTGAGAGGCGTCCTTTTTTATGTGTTATTACATATTTTTATTCATCATATCCGTAATCAGGCTCTAACGTGCCAAAGTCAACTGAAGTTATAGGGTTTACAACTTCAACTTCTTCAATCTCTAGATCTGATAAATCACCATTTAAGTCTCCACATACAGTGACTAATATTTCAGAATTAAATTGCACTTCAGTAGTAATTACAACCCCACCAATTCCAATATACTCACGATCTATTGAGTCATAGTGTGAAAGAGAAAACTCACCTTCTACCTCAACTGAAATACTAGCCTCCATTTCTAGCACAACGTAATCTTCTGCATGGTCTACTATTTTAAAATTATAGTTAATTAACGCAAAGTCACTTAGCCAACCATGAGAGCCATCTGGTTCCCATTGATGATAAGAATCAGCTTCTTGATCTGGTGTAAACCCATCAAAGTACATTTCCAAACTACTATAAATTCTTTCTATAAAATCAACTGCATCTGCCTCATGCTTTTCTAAACTAGAGACTAGTAAAGACAAAAAGGCAAAAGGTGCTGTCTCCCTATTAAACTGACTTAATGCATTTGAAAAGTCCTCAATGTAATCGATATTATCGGATGTTTCACAGTAGTTCCTCCAATCCCCATCCTTAGCAACTGCTAAAACTTGTATATCATTTTTTTTAGCCCATGCCTCTGTTGCCAAAAGCACAATTGCATCAGGAAATTCATTTTTCTTTTTACCTGTCTCTGCGAAAGGAGCTTTGTTATGAAAATATTGTTGTAAGAGTTCAGATACTGATAAATAGTTTCCGCAATTAAGAACTAAAGCTCCTGTATTCGCTATAAATTTATCAATACGGTTTTCAGCAACTCCTTCAATTTCGTTACTATCAATCAAAACTGCCTTTGCATTGTTGAGCTCACTACCGTCGAAAAATAGATGGTCTGCAGCATCGTTTAGTGCTTTTTCTAAAGATGCCCGAGAGCCTTTCACCTTGTTTTCTAAGTGACTTTGAACCTCACCTTTTATGACATCGGGTAAAAGGTAGTGTATTTCACTGTCTTTAAATTGATTTAATTTTCCTAGTAAGCCTTTCTCTAACCTTAAACCATTCTGATCAAAAATAGACGTGTCTACTAGGATTGCGCCATACTCTTTATCTTTATCTTTATCTTTATCTTTATCTTTATCTGAACTCATGTCTAACCTCAAATTTGTTTAATATATTCAATATTAAAACACCTCAAACCCAAGCTTACCCAACGCTTCTCTCAACATAGCGATATTATAATACGCATGTGCATTGACAGTGTTTTGAAAGAAGATATACAGCGTATCAAAGTGCTGACGTTGATTGGCAATCGCTTACGCCCAATACTGCATCTCCGCCTCACTATAACGATAGTCATGGCGGTCTGCTGCGTTCAATTCACTCTACCAATACTCAGCACCGTAAATCTGATCACCTTCTAGTGAGTTCATCGAAGTATCTGTTATTTCACTAGCTTTTTCTATTAGCTTTTCAAATAACTTCTGCTCTTTATCATTCAAAAAATACCTTGTAATAACAGTTTCGTAGTCAGCAGGGTGGTATAGAGTTGCTGAATAGTGGAGACAAATCTTTTCTTTTTCATAAGATAATATAAGCTCGAAGCTAGATTCTGGCTTCACCCCATGTATATACAAGTAGTTTCCTACTTTACATTTTTCAAGGTCTTGAACGTTTTCCCAAGTTGACGCCAAACTATCTTTATATTTTAGAAAATAAGGTACATAGACACTTTCTGTTTCATGAATGTTGACAAAGCAATCAATTAGCCTTGTACGACTTGTAACTTGAAAATCAAAAAAATACTCACGATTCTCATAGTTTGAAGTGGCATTGGATAAATCACCTTCTAACACATAAGCTTTTAGGATTTCAGAGGGTCTTTTGTCGTACCAACCATTAAGTTCTGAATGTGGTGGCAGCCATAAAATGTATGCTTTTCCTTCTTCAGCATAGTCTTCGTTTTCATCAAGTTTTATAGAGTGGGTTTTACCCACTTCTGGTAATAAGCTTTCTAGCGCTATCACTTCTTCCCAGCTTTCATCCCAGCATAATTTTGACCACTGCATCGTTTGCAAAAGCTGAATAGCCTTTGTTTGATTGTGTTCTAGTTCTTTATTAGACTGAAAAAACCCAATCAAATTTGTTAGTTTTATCGACATTACAACACCTCAAACCCAAACTTACTCAACGCTTCACGCAGCATCGCAATATTATAATAAGCATGCGCTTTGGTGGTGTTTTGAAAGAAGATATATAACGTATCAAAATGCTGACGCTGATTGGCAATCGCTTGCGCCCAGTCCTGCATCTCAGCCTCGCTATAGCGATAATCATGACGGTCAGCCGCACTCATCGCATCCCACCAGTTTAGATTATTGCCATGCATGCGCAGATAGCCAGTGCGTTCAGTGAATATCAATCGTGACGGTGGTAGGCCATTCACCTTTGGGTAATCAACGCTGCACCAAATCAGACCTTGCTGCCGAAAGCTATCGACCACTTGCGGCGTGTGCCAAGCGTTATGACGAAACTCAACCGTTAATGGGTAGTCCTGAAACCAGCTGACAAGCTCTGCTAGATATAGGCGATGCTCGCGAGTACGATCAAAGCCGTGTGGGAACTGTAATAGTAAAGGCGCTAAAGCATTTGCTTCGATGAGTGGAGATAAGGCGTTTAGAAATGCCTGTGCGTGATCGCTTGTTCCTTTACGCGCATGAGTAAAGTCTTGATGCAGTTTGACGGCGAATTTTAACTCGCTGTCGGCTTGTACATAAGCCTTATCAACCATCCCAGCAAACGCTTTTTGTCCAATAGGTGCGTAAAAGCTGCTGTTGATCTCGACCGCCCCGTATTGTTTGGCATACTCACGTAAAAAGTCCGTTTTTTTTGTGCCAGTAGGGTACAGCGTACCGAGTAGGTCGGTATCGCTATAGCCACCAGTGCCAAGGTAAATCTTAGGTGTCAAGTTCGATGAAGAGGTCATTGGTCAAAACTCTATGTGATACGTGGGCAGCTGCAGACACACCTTGGTTTCTTTATCATACTGGGTGTTTTCTATCATACTGAGTATAAAGACCATAACGCCATCACCCACAATATAAACAATAGCGTCAATGCCAAAAACTGCGCCGCAGAACCAACATCTTTACCTATCTTGGCCAGTGGATGTTGTTTCGTTGACGTGTGATCGATACTCGCCTCGATGCCTGTATTAAAAAGCTCAACGATGATGGACAAAAACGAAGCTATTAGCAGTATCATTTTCATAGTGATACTCAAAGGGATAAAGGCAAGCGCGATAAGTAAAAATAAATTCAGCCAAAATGCTTGTCGAAATGCGGCTTCGTTTTTGTAGGCCGCCATAAAACCATCGGCCGAGTAGCCTGCTGCTTTCACAATACGCCCGAAGCCTGCTTTGCCTTTTGCATTTTCGGCGAAGTTTTCGGCAGTTTCTATTCCCTTATCTGGCGTATGAGCAGCATGATCATGATGATTGTGCTGCTGTGGGTGCGAGGGAGCGTTAAGGTTTTTATCAGCGTTAGGCGTTTTGTCGCTCATATAGACTCTGCATCATGGTTGTAAAGTAGCAAGTAGTCTAACACGCACAACCTTACTTTTGTCTATTCCATAGCCACTCAATCAATGCTAAAAGTGCATTATTGTTTTTGTGGTTACTAAGTTGAGAGTTGCCAAGTTGAGAGTGACTAGGCTCAGAGTTGCGCAACTCTTGATTGTTTAGCTTATCTCTACTCAATTCACCACTACTTAGTTCGCGAATAATGGCTGCGCGACCATCATTAAACAGTGACTGCGCATAGTCGGTTGCCTGATTCACACCCATAAATTTTACATAGGTAGATTTATCCAGTTTTTCATCGCTGCCAGCAGGTTTACCAAGGGTGTCCGTGCTGGTTGTCACATCTAGAATATCGTCCTGAACTTGAAACGCCAGACCAATATGCTGAGCACATTCTTGTAATGCCATACGTTGAGGAGCCGTCGCACCAGCACAGACACCGCCCATGAGCGTGGCAGCTTCAATCAATGCACCCGTTTTATCACGGTGGATGGCTTCCAAATCGGTTTGTGAGATGCTGTCACTAGCTTCGGCATTGAGATCCAGCATTTGACCTGCGACCATGCGTCTGGCACGTGGTGCAAATATGGCAAGCAGCTGGCTTGCGATAGCTGCATCGAATGGTGCAAAGGTAGGCAACTCTGCGGTCAATACTTCAAAGGCTAGCGTTTGTAGCACATCCCCTGCTAGTAGTGCCGTCGCTTCATCAAAGACAATATGAGCAGTCGGCTGACCACGGCGCAGTTCATCATCATCCATACAGGGCAAATCATCATGTACCAACGAATAAGTATGTAGCAGCTCTACCGCTAGTGCTGCACGGCGCGCCATATCATAATCTGAATCGTTTTCTAAAAGAGAGTCTAACTTGTCACTTTGCGTCAGGTCTTTTTGCTCAATACCTTCACTTTTAAAAACGTTGTCATTATTCGCTGTGACACTAGAGAAGGCACTGGCGACCAATAACGGGCGTACCAATTTACCTTTACCCGTCATCACATAACGGCAGGCATCGATCAGCGGATGTGGCAGCTCAGCATAAACAAATAACACTTCAATATCTTGTGCTAATTGTTCGCGTACAGCGCCATGAAATTGTTCGTTGTTATCAAATGATATAAAGCGCAAAGGGGTAGGGCTTGGCGTAGAAGAAACAGTCATAATCCAACCATTTATCAGGTGAATAATTAAAATATCGTTAGTGTAGCATGATCGATTATCTTGCTTGTGTGGTACGGTTGCTTAATCACGTATTTTTTACGCTTTAATATCAAAAAACGCACGACATAATCTGATAAGTCACCGTTACGTATGGGCGACTTAACTTCATGGGTGAATATGTTTTGATAATAAGGCGTGTTGAAATACAATTTTAGTATACGGATTCAGTGTACATACAGTCACTTAGCGCGCATTATTGGTTAGGTAAAGAGCAATTATAGATTTAAGCGTGACTTGCGAGTATGGTATTAGCTTGTGACAGTCAGGGGCATAATCCCCTACACTAATTGCTGTGGAAATGGTCTGATGATTAAAACGTGAGGTTTGGGCGCTATTATATAGCGGAACTTAAGCGAGCAATTCAGACAAGACCAGATCGCAATCAGCCATTTAATATGAGCATTTTGAATGACATTATATAAATGAAGCGCCGTATTTATTAGGGCGTGTCTTCATTTCAAAAATGGTAATAAAAATGAGATAAATTGCCGTCAAACAAGAAAAATAGCGCAGATAATATCGAGATATTAACCAGCTATCTGACGATGTTTGGCAAGATTTAGCCACTTTTAGCCCATTTAGATGTCTATCGGGTGAATTGAAGACACGCCCTAGTGCTAAAAAAATAATGTGTACATAGCAATGAGTACCTAACGAGAAGCGCGAGAAAATAACGACATATTCACGGGTTAATCTGCCAGGTTGTTTGTCATGAAAATGTTGTTTTCAGTTGTCATGATGGGCGTACAGATCAATCAGTGCTATTACTTACCTTACTAACAATAACCGGCTATTTTTTACAGTTTTAAAAGTAGCTTTATAAATTATAAACTTTATCAGTCATAAATTTTATTACATCGTTTTTATTACAATAGAAAGGAGTTCCACATGGTATACCAAGGAAATCGCATCACGGTGACAATGCTAGAGGATGGCATCGCCAACATGCAGTACAACGCTGAAAATGAGAGCGTAAACAAATTTGATGCCGAAACCAACAAACAGTTCGGTGAAGCGGTCAGTGCGCTAGAAAAAGCGGACGACGTAAAAGGTCTTATCGTCACTTCAGGCAAAGGCGTGTTTATCGCTGGTGCTGACATCACAGAGTTTGTGGCGTCTTTTAAAAATTCAGAAAGCGAGATTAAAGACTGGGTCATCCATGTTAATGACGCTTTCAATCGTTTTGAAGATTTACCGTTTCCAAAAGTAGCTGCTATTAATGGCGCTGCAATGGGCGGCGGTTGTGAGATGACCTTGGTTTGTGAATACCGTGTCATGAGCGAAAAAGCCATCATCGGTCTACCAGAAACCCAATTGGGTATCTTCCCAGGTTTTGGTGGGACGGTTCGTAGTACGCGTATCATTGGTATTGATAACGCGCTTGAGCTTATCGCGACTGGTACACCAAAGAAAGCATTGCCCGCATTAAAACTAGGCCTAGTTGATGCAACTGTGCCTGCTGACGACTTGCAAGATGCCGCGATTGACTTGGTCAAAAAATGTATCTCAGGTGAGCTTGATTGGAAAGCGAAACGTGAAGAAAAATTGGTGCCTGTTAAGCTAAATCAGCTTGAGCAAGCCATGGCATTTAACAGTGCTAAAGGTATGATCTTTGCCAAAGCAAATCCTAAGCAATACCCAGCACCAGCGCTAGCGATTGCAGCCATCGAAAAGCATGTTAATTTGCCACGTGATAAAGCGATTGAAGTAGAAGCGGCTGGCTTTGCAAAAGCGGCTAAAACACCACAAGCAGAGAGCTTGGTGGGTCTATTCTTAAGCGATCAGCTAGTCAAAAAATTAGCGAAGAAACACAGCAAAATAGCACATGAAATCAATGAAGCGGCCGTACTAGGCGCTGGTATCATGGGTGGCGGTATTGCTTATCAGGCAGCCAGCAAAGGCTTGCCAATCATCATGAAAGATATCAAGTCTGAGCAATTAGACCTTGGTATGGGCGAAGCCAGCAAGTTACTTGGCAAAATGGTCGATCGCGGTAAAATGACCCCAGCAAAAATGGGTGAAACGTTAAGCCGTATCCGTCCTACTTTGAACTATGGTGACTTTGCTGAAACTGACATCGTTATCGAAGCGGTCGTAGAAAATCCAAACGTGAAGCGTGCGGTACTAAAAGAAGTAGAAGGCTTGGTTAAAGATGATTGTATCCTAGCATCAAACACTTCGACTATCTCTATTACTTATCTGGCTGAAGCACTTGAGCGTCCAGAAAACTTCGTCGGTATGCACTTCTTTAACCCAGTACACCGTATGCCATTGGTTGAAGTTATCCGCGGTGAGAAATCATCTGAAGAAGCCGTTGCAACCACCGTTGCACTCGCAACTAAAATGGGTAAAGTGCCAGTAGTGGTCAATGACTGCCCAGGTTTCTTAGTAAACCGTGTTCTGTTCCCATACTTTGGTGCATTTGACTTGCTGCTTAAGCAAGGTGCTGACTTTGCTCATGTCGATAAAGTCATGGAAAAATTCGGCTGGCCAATGGGTCCTGCGTATCTCATCGACGTCGTCGGTTTAGACACGGGTGTCCATGGCGCAGAAGTGATGGCAGAGGGTTTCCCTGACCGCATGAAGCCTGATTATAAAGGTGCTATTGAGCTTTTATATGAAAACAAACGCCTAGGTCAGAAAAACGGCGTTGGTTTCTATAAATACGAAATGGACAAACGTGGTAAGCCAAAGAAAGTGGCAGATAAGGCGACTTATGAGCTGCTAAAAGCGACTACAGACAGCGAAAAGCAAGAATTTGATGATCAAGCCATCATCGACCGCACCATGATCGCCTTCTGTAATGAAACCGTTCGTTGCCTAGAAGACAACATCGTAAGCACACCATCTGAAGCAGATATGGCGATGATTATGGGCGTTGGTTTCCCACCATTCCGCGGTGGACCTTGCCGTTATATTGACCAATTGGGTCTAGATAACTACTTGGCATTGTGTGATAAGTACGCGTACCTTGGCAAAGCCTATGAAGCTCCGCAAAAGATTCGCGACATGGCAGCAGCAGGCGAGACTTTTTACGCAACAGCGTAATAGGCAGTCATTACTAGGATAAAGTGCCGTACACAGGCTTGATAAGATTGTTAGAAATTTATGTATTATTAATAATTTGACAGTCAAATATGACGAGTGCTGTGATACGGCCACTGACAATAAAAATTGAAAAGGAATATGGTATGACAATTTTAAGTCCAAAAGACGTGGTCATCGTAGATGGCGTACGCTCAGCGATGGGTAGAACTAAAAACGGTATGTTCCGTCATGTCCGTGCTGATAGCATGTCTGCTGAATTGGTACGTGCATTGGTAGAGCGCAACGACTTTGATCCACGTGATGTAGAAGACATCATCTGGGGTTGTGTAAACCAGACACTAGAACAAGGTCTAAACATCGGTCGTAACATCGGTCTGTTAGCTGGTATCCCAAAAACTGCTGGTGGCCAAACGGTCAACCGTCTGTGTGGCTCTTCTATGCAGGCGCTTCACACCGCAGCTGCGCAAATCATGACCAACCAAGGTGAGGTGTTCATCATCGGTGGTGTTGAGCATATGGGTCATGTCGGCATGATGCATGGTGTTGATCTGAACCCTGAAGCGTCAAAGCACTATGCAAAAGCGTCAAACATGATGGGCTTGACCGCTGAAATGCTTGGTCGTATGAATAACATCACTCGTGAAGAGCAAGATGCTTTTGGTCTTGAGTCACATCGCCGCGCATGGGCTGCGACCACTGAAGGTCGTTTTGACAATGAAATCATCGGTATCGAAGGTCATGATGCTGCGGGTCGTCTGCAATTATGTACTGTCGATGAAGTGATTCGCCCAGATGCAACGATGGAGCAAATGCAAAAGCTACGTCCAGCCTTTGATCCAAAAGGCGGCACAGTAACAGCGGCCACCTCATCTGCATTGTCTGACGGTGCATCAGCGATGCTAGTCATGAGCGCACAAAAAGCCAAAGATCTAGGTCTAAAGCCACGTGCTCGTATCCGTAGCATGGCAGTTGCTGGTTGTGATGCGGCTATCATGGGCTATGGTCCTGTACCTGCGACTAATAAAGCACTTAAGCGTGCTGGCATGAGCATTGACGATATGCAAACCATCGAGCTGAACGAAGCCTTTGCAGCGCAAGGTTTGTCAGTACTTAAAGCTTTGAACTTGACCGACAAGCAAGACATCGTCAACATCAATGGTGGTGCGATTGCATTGGGTCATCCACTAGGATGTTCAGGCGCTCGTATCACGGTTACGTTGCTGAATGCAATGGAGCAATCAGATACTGAGCTTGGTCTAGCTACCATGTGTATCGGTCTTGGCCAAGGCATTGCCACTGTGATTGAGCGTGTTTAATTTTTATCTAATTTCCAAATAGCAGTAAATATTAATAAAGCTGATATTTGTCGATTAAATTTGTACTCATGTCTTGTAAAATGAGCGCCTCTCGCTTAATGTTGGAGGCGCTTTTTTTGTGCCCGTAATAATATCAATAAATATGTCTAGTCCAAGCGTACCATTATCGGTTGAATAAAAAAGTTATCAAAATTAGAGTTTGGTCTATTATTTTACATCTCTTGACTGATTTTGTGGGATATCCAATAATTTATCTTTTAACTAATGTTCATAACAGGTGTTAGTAAAGTTATTGAATATAACCAAATAAAAATTGAGATAATATAGCTAAACACTATAAAAACCCAGTTATGAATCTTCGATTTTGAAACTATATGTAAAATTAGCTTAGTAATAATAAACGCAAAAGTACTAATGATAATACTTAAAATAAATAAAGCGAATGTATCTAAATCAACGCCATTGTTGGCTACCATCCTATAAATATCATCAAAATGGTAACAATATATAGTTAGACATAATAAAAAAATTAATATTGAGTAATTTTTCATTGTTTTCATTTCCGAGGTACCAGTCTTATACCATCTATAGTCAATCCACTATAAAATAAATACAGCGATATGGTTACATTTTGCGCAACCTCCGTCTGTGTAGGCACAGCAAGCAAGAAAAATGTAACCCGTATCGCGTGGTTGCGCCTCTTTTATTTAGGGCTGACTATATACAAGACCTCTTGTAAAAGTTATAAACTAAGCTGAGAATTAACTATTCTAGAGAATAGTTTTATCAAGAATCTAGTCGGAGTAAGCTTCTTTGTAAAGCTTGAAATAGTGAATGGAGCGTTAAGTGTTTATTTATGATAATCTGATTAAGTGCACTATAGACTTGAATAGTGATAACACAGACTAGCTATTTTTCTTAGGTAAACTAATGATAATAATACGAGGTCGATTATGTCAGACAATCAGAACACTCAAGAATCCAAAGCAATTTCAACAAAAGTTGCAGTAGTCACCGGCTCAGCAGTTGGTTTAGGAAATGCAATTGCGACACGGTTAGCGAATGACGGTTTCAAAGTTGTGCTACATGATATCAATGAAGAGAACCTTAAAAAGGCAGAGAAGACGTTGGCTGATGCTGGTTTTGACGTTAGCGCTGTAGTAGGTAATGTGCTAAAACGTGATGACCAGTTTAATGTGGCGAAGCATGCGGTAGATAAATTCGGCCGCTTAGACGTCTTTGTCAATAACGCAGGCGTAGAATCTGTGTCTCCTTTTTTAGAGATTGAAGAATCAGAGATTGATAGGGTGCTTGATATTAATATAAAAGGGGTCATTTTTGGCACACAAGCTGCTGCTGAACAAATGAAGACTCAAGAAGGTATTGGCAAAGTTATTAATGCTTGTAGTATTGCCGGTCATGAAGGTTATGAGATGTTGAGCCTTTACTGTGCCAGTAAGTTTGCTGTACGTGCATTTACTTATGCGACTGCTAAAGAGTTGGCGAAGTATGATATTCGTGTCAATGCTTATTGTCCAGGGGTGGCTGATACGCCGATGTGGGAGCGAATTGATCAAGCGTTCGTCGAACATAAAGGGTATGAGCCTAAGCAAGCGTGGAAAGAATTTACGAACGGGATTTTGGCTGGTCGTCCACAACAGCCCAATGATGTCGCAAACTTAGTATCATTTTTAGCATCGGAAGACTCAGATTATATCACTGGGCAAACCATTTTAACGGATGGTGGTATGGTATTTAGATAAAATTACCAAGTGATACATGGTTGAACGTCAAACCTAAATTTAAACAATCTAATCGAAGAGTAAGGGCCTTACATTTATTGTGAGGCCTTTTTTATATTATTGATAACGAAAAGATATCTTCATTGACGCACTGAACAAAGTATGACTAAATAAGAGTTGGTTCAACAGTGATAATATTCATGATAAAACTAAAACGGATTTGAATTATAAACGTCAGTTGTACAAGGAGTGTGCTATGTCTACTATGATTACCGATCGTACCTATCGAATCGCCCGCGAAAACACGCAAGCCATGATTATTGATGTGCAAGAGCGTCTTACCCCGCATATTTATGACCACGAAAATATTGTTAAAAAAATAGTGACGCTTATCAAAGGTCTGCAAGCGCTTAATGTGCCTATCATGCTTAATGAGCAATATAAAAAAGGGCTAGGTGATACCTTGCCAGAAATACGTGAGGTATTAGAAGGTACTAATACCAAAAGCTTTGAAAAAGTAACGTTTAGCGCTTGTGATAACGATGATTCATGGCATTATCTAGCGCAACAGAATCGCAGCATTGTTTTATTATTTGGAGTAGAGGCGCATGTCTGTGTGTTACAGACCGCGCTGGATTTACTCGATAACGGTATGCAGCCTGTTATCATCGGAGATGCGGTTGGCTCGCGCTTTCCTTATGATAAAAAGCAAGCCATTCGCCGTATTCGTCGGGCAGGTGGTGTGATTACCACGGTTGAAACCGTTTTGTTTGAGCTGTGTCGTAGCAGTAAAGACCCAGCCTTTAAAACCATCAGTAACTTGATTAAGTAATTTGTGATGCTAGGTATTATTGAGCCATTATTGATCAATCAGAATCATACAAAATTTGTTAATAAAATTCTGTAAATAGTCGTGAACGAGATAGCGCTTGATAGTATCAGCGCTATTTTTATATCTAGAGTGTATCCTTATTTAAAACCAGTGATAAAAATAGAGTCAACGCAAGGTACCGTTTAATACTATGTATAATAGATATCCTTGCGTTCAAAAGACCTTAATCTAAGGCGCAATCAATCCATAGAAAAACTAGAGAACAGTATGTCAGTAGTCACTCCAGCGCCATCTACTAAGCCTTTATCGTTGACTGATTCAAATTACGCAAAAAACATTAAGATAGATGATGTAACCCATTTTTTATTAGAGTTAGATGCGCTAAAACGGGTCAATCGTCGTAGCTACGTGACGGGTACGACTCGTAAAGAGAACTCTGCTGAACATTCTTGGCATTTGGCCATGGCGTGCTGGTCAATCGCTGAGCAGTTTGAGTTGGATGTCAATCATGAGAAATTATTAAAACTCACATTGGTACATGATTTGGGTGAGATTGATGCGGGTGATACTTTTCTTTATGCCAGTACTCGTAGCACGGCACACGTGGAAGAGCGCGAAGGTATTGCTCGATTACAAGCGGAGCGTGGCAATGGTATTGCAGATTTATGCGAGGTTTGGGAAGAGCAAGAGACGGGCGATAGCAAAGAGACGCAGCTGCTAAAAGTGGTTGATCGCCTGTTGCCTTTTTTACTCAATCTAAATACTGAAGGAAAAACATGGATTGAGCTGGGTGTCACTCGCTCGCAAGTGAGTAATGCGCATAATTTTATCAAAGAGAGCTTTCCTAGTATTCATGATTGGCTGTCAAAAAATATTGAATATGCGACTCAGCAAGGGTGGTTAGTTGATTTGTAATTTTCAAGTAGTTCGAAATTAATAGTTTGGTTGCTTAAAGATTTTACAACTTACTTATTCTTTGTACGTGTTAGTGTACTAGGATATATATTCAATGAAAAAGAGATGGTTAAATGAGAATGTCTGTAACTTATAAAACACTATGCAAATCACTGATCTTAGTCAGTGCATTGGGTTTAGCGCAAATATCTCAAGCGACGACCTCCATCAGTAGTGGTGATAAATTGGCGAACGATGCCAAAAAGCAAATCGGTGTGACCACCAGTTATGATCCTGCTTATCGTAAATTAGAGTTTCCGCGTGGTGATGTACCGATAGAAACTGGCGTCTGTACCGATGTTGTCATTAGAGCTTATCGCCTGCAAAACATCGATCTACAGCAATTGGTCAATCATGATATGAAGTCCAACTGGTCAAGCTATCCAAAAAGCTGGGGACTAAAATCCACGGACAAAAACATCGACCATCGCCGTGTACCCAATCTTGAAGTGTTTTTTGAGCGTCATGGACAGAGCTTATCGATTACGGATAAAGACAGTTTCCAAGCAGGAGATATCGTGTCATGGCGTCTGCCGAATGGCAACTTACCACACATAGGTATTGTCTCAGACAAAATAGCTGATGATGGTACACCCCTTGTCATTCATAATATCGGGCGCGGTACGCAAGAAGAAAATATCTTATTCGCTTATCCGATTCATAAGCACTTTCGATACTAAGGTGCTTTCGATACTAAGGTGCTTTCGATATCTTTCAATACTGAAGCGCTTGCATTATGAGTCGTTACTCTTAATATCAGTATCAGAAAAAGCCAGCCAAAAGCCCAGTTAAACGTCATGATTTGCGTCTAACTGGGCTTTAGTTTTTGTGCGAAAGGACGGCCTTACTTGGTGTTGGTATTGCCCAATAACTGTCCCATTTGCACCACACTATTGGCTTTCATACTTTCTTGCCAGTCAGCTTTTGCGGCTTTTGGCAATACGACAATCGCCGTTGAACCTAAGTAAAAACGGCCCAGCTCATCACCTTTTTCAAAGCTCATGTCATGATCGGCTTCTTGAATGTCATCCGTACGGGCAATCTTACCTGTCGCTACCGTTTCGATACCTGCGACAATCATCGCTCCGACCATCACCACGGCTGCTTTGCCATATTTAGTATCAAACATGCAAACCAAGCGCTCATTACGCGCAAACAAGTCCGGAATATTCGCTGCAGTGGTCGTATTGACTGAAAATAGCGTCCCAGGGACGTAGCGTGTCTTGGTCAAAGTGCCATCGAACGGCATATGGACGCGGTGATAATTACTAGGTGCTAGATAAACGGTCGCAAAGCTACCATCAGCAAAATAATGGCCATCTTCGCTATCAGCGAGTAGCTGCCCGACATCATAATAGCGACCTTTGGCTTGGAGCAATTTATGGTCTTCAATCTGACCCAATTGAGAGATGATACCATCAGCAGGGCTGACAATGCCGTCAGCAGTCGTATCGATAGGGCGAGCATCGTCTTTTAGTTCACGAGTAAAAAAATCATTGAAACTCTCATAGGCATTAAAGCTCTGGCGCTCATACTCATCCAAACTGACATGGTAAGCTTTAGCAAAGCTACGGATAAATGCACGTTTGACATAGGGGTGGCGGCTTGCGGCTAGGCGCCCAGCGACTTTACTTAGCTGCTGCTGCGGGACAAGCTGTTGCAAGGTGGTGAATAAATTCATAATGAGGTTACCAAAGTAAAATAAAGTTCAATGTAATAATTAACGGGTAAGTGAATGGCTGCATTTTATCATGGACAGCATGTTATTGTATGAGCATAATCTGTAAGGAGTCCGTAAATGAAAGCGCTTATACAACGAGTGAAGGGTGCCAGTGTTACTATCGATGGATACTGTGTGGGTTCTATTGAACAAGGCGTGTTGGCTTATATTGGTTTGGGTCACGATGACACGCTACAAAGTGCACAGAGAATGGTCGATAAAATCCTGACGTATCGTATTTTTGAAAATGATGATGACCCTGCTAAATATGGTAAATTGGATAAAAATGTCCAACAAATCACTGGTGGATTATTACTGGTCTCACAATTTACTCTAATGGCAAAGACAGACAAGGGGCGCCGTCCTGACTTTGGCAATGCCATGGCTCCTGATGCCGCACGAGCATTGTTTGCACAACTGGTCGCTTATGCTGAGACACAGTATTCAAAAGTCGCTACTGGTCAGTTTGGCGCTGATATGCAAGTATCGAGCATCAATGATGGGCCGTTAAATTTCTTATTAGAAGTAAATTAAACGCTTGAATTCGATGTTAAGGGTAAGACATTTAAAACAAATGTCATTAAGCTGTCATAATTAATCCGTCTAATAGATAAAATCTGGCGAGCGACTAACGCCTTTGTTATAAGTTGAATTTTGTTATCTAACGCTGAGAATACCGTATGTATAATGAGCAAATTTTAATTGTTGAAGATGAGCCTGCGATTCGTGAAATGATTGTCATGACGTTAGAAATGGCTGGGTTTGATAGCTTACAGGCAGTTGACGTGTCAGAAGCGCATCAACAAGTGGTTGATCATAGACCTGCGCTTATTTTGCTAGATTGGATGCTCCCTGGCGACAAAAGTGGCGTTGATTTTTGCCGTATGCTAAAAAATGATGAGATATTGTCTGAAATCCCCGTTATTATGTTAACGGCCAAAAGCGAAGAAGATAGCAAAGTTCATGGCCTCGATGCGGGTGCTGATGACTATATGACCAAGCCATTTTCTACACGTGAGCTGATATCTAGAATAAAAGCGGTATTACGTCGCAGTAGTGCGCTGAGTAGTGATAAACCTATCGAAGTTGGAAAGCTAAGTTTAAACACCAAAAGCCAGCGCGTGACAGCTGCTGGCAAAGTCATCGAGGTTGGACCCACTGAGTATCGATTGCTGGCATTTTTTATGAGTCACCCAGAGCGTGCCTATACGCGGACACAGCTGCTAGATCAAGTATGGGGCGGCAATGTCTATATTGAAGACAGAACCGTTGATGTACACATTAAGCGTTTGCGCACATTATTGCGCCCGCATCAGTGTGATACGTTAATACAAACGGTGCGTGGCACAGGCTATCGATTTTCTAGCTTTATTGCACCAACTTAACCTATTACGAAAAGTGTGATAGTAATCGCGAGCTAACATCGTGAATAGTGGTAAGGATGACAAATGAGCAAGAGTATGCCAATAAATAATAATCAACAGGGTGCGGTAGATCCAGCTGCCCAGCAACAGGCTACAGAACAACTCAAAAAAATCAGCAGCGCCGTACAAGCCTTAGGTGATGCCGTTATATTGCTCAATGACAGTGATGGTTTAGAGTGGTGGAATCAGGCGGCAGAAGATTTACTGTTGCTACAACCAACGGATAAAAGTCAGAGTGTTTTTGACTTTATTCGTGCGCCTGAGTTTCGTCAATACTATCAGTCAGTACCGATACCGAACGATGGTGTTCATATAGAATCATGGCGAGATGCTAAGCGTTACCTAAAGTGCGAAATTACGTCGTTCGGTGATGAAAAGCTGCTCATTATTTACGACGTAACACGATTGCATAACTTAGAAGAAATGCGCCGCGATTTTGTTGGGAATGTCTCACATGAATTGCGTACACCGTTGACGGTGATGATGGGCTATCTAGAAAACTTCTCGCATCAGCCTGATATGCCGCCGCAGTGGCGACGTGGCTTTGAGCTGATGACCCAGCAGACGGCACGTATGAATAGAATTGTGAATGATCTACTGCTGCTATCTCGTATCGAAATAGAAGAAACGCATGAGTTCAATTATATTGATATGACCAAGCTACTGACACATGTGTATGATGATGCGCAAGCTTATAACCAAGCGTATGGTCATACCATTCATTTACAAATAGACACTTATGACGGGCTGCAAGGTTCAGAGATGTACTTAAATAGCGCCCTATCTAATTTAGTAATTAATGCTATCAAATATACGCCGAAAGGTGGTGATATATCCATCAGTTGGACGAAGACGTCAGAAGGCTGTAAGTTCGCTGTTGAGGATAATGGTATTGGTATTGCTCCTGAACATATCGCACGTTTAACAGAACGTTTTTATCGCATTGATAAAGGTCGTAGCCGTGCTACTGGTGGAACAGGGTTGGGCTTAGCAATTGTAAAACATGTGTTATACCAACATGAGGCCAACTTGCAAATTGATTCAGTAGAAGGGGTTGGCTCGACATTTAGCATGGTATTTCCAGCCACTTACGTTCGATCCGCACCCTAAACAGCCCTTACTCTTTTTGCAACAGTGGGTATGGGTTAACGGCACTACCGTTAATATAGATACCATAATGGAGATGGGGCGGTGTGCCTTTGGCATTGCCGCTATCGCCTACATAACCAATCGTATCGCCAACATTGACCCAGTCATCGGGGTCGATATCAGCATAGTCTTCTAAATGCGCATAGTAATGCCCTGCGCCGCCAGGCCCAACGACCACCACCACGAGACCGCCTAAATTATTCTCACCGACCTTACGGACGATGCCTTGCGTTGCCGACTGTATCGGAGTGCCGCGCGCTGCAAAAATATCAATGCCCTCATGCGAGCGACCTTGACTACGTGCTGCACCCCAAGTATCGGTTAGGTTTTGTCCTGGCAGTGGGCTCGGTAGGCTGTTTTCTGTAGGTAGCTCTTGTTGTAATAAGCTAAGTTGTTGCCATTTAGCGACCACGAACGACTGTGCCTGTTGACTAATACTGGGCAGCAGCTTATCAAAGACAAATAGTAGCGCGATTAACACAGCTGCCTTGATCAGTACGCTTAATACGCGACTGAAACAAGAAGGCGTTGGTGGCTGGTCTCGTTTATCTGCTAGCATTGATCTCTCTTAAATGTCTTGTGATATTTAACTTTTATTATAGAAGTCTTGTCACTTAAGGTCTGTATCGCATTGTTATTTATCATATTGTTATCTGTGGCTATTTATTAGGGCGTGTTGAACATTCACAAATAGTCTCTGTTAGTGCCATGGTCGAATGTTCAACACGCCCTAGTAATAAAGATATATAAACATCATATTTACGTGTTGATAAATGGTTGTTACCGCCCAATCATGTCAGCTATGTTAAGATAAAAGTGCGATCATAAAACAGCGTGGCGTTCTGAGGTTATACCTTGCGATAATGAAAACTGTATACATAAAAACAAGTTAAAATCCATGTGTTACCACTAAAGTGTGTTGAACACTCACCAATTATTTTTATAACTATAATCATTGATGTAACTATTAAGGAAGTTCTATGCAAATGAAAATTAACAACGATACTTATGAAGTCATTACTAGCCAAGATATTAGCAATATAGAAAAAGCAGTAGATAAATCAACGTTAACGATGCCGTTAGTAGCCGTATATTGCGGATCGCGTTTGGGTAATAGTGATGTCTATGAAAAAGCGGCACGTGAGCTGGGTTTGGCATTGGCAAGTAATGGCATGGGCTTGGTTTATGGTGGCGCTAGTATTGGGCTAATGGGTGCCGTTGCGGATGAAGTGATCAAAGGTGGCGCACAAGCTGTTGGCGTGATTCCAACTTTTATGCTGAAGCATGAAATTGCTCATGAGCAGCTGACCCGTCTTCATTTAACAGACACCATGCACACCCGTAAGACAGTCATGGCAGAATATGCCGATGCCTTTATTACCTTGCCGGGCGGCTTAGGTACATTAGAAGAAATTATGGAAATCGCCACGTGGCGACAGCTTTACCAACACGAAAAGCCAATGATTATTTTGAATATCAATGGTTTCTATGATCGTATGATTGAGCATTTGAAATACACCACTGAGCAAGGTTTTATGAAGCAACAAGATCTTAAGCGTTTGGTGGTTTGTAATACCATTGGTGAAGCCATCGATCTACTCAAGACAGTGGTCACCATAGATTCTGCCGTTGATACAGAAAAGATGGTTGGCAATTAACAGATAAGGTCTCTACTATTCACAGCCGTACTCTGATTTGCAATGAAAATAATGCGTTTTATAAGGTATTGAGCTCTATAAGATATTGATCTTATTTTTTATAAAGAAAGAGAGCATAGCTAATGGTTAGCTATGCTCTCTTTCTTTATGCAATTTTTGGGACAGGTTTTGATTCAGGTTATCATTACAGGCAGGCGATAATAGACCTTACAAATCATAAAAACCATTTATCATCGAGAAGCGATTAACGTTCAGTCAGACCTTAAGCTGATTCTGGAATACTATGATTGACACCAGCCATCGGTGATGGAAATCCACGTTGTTCAGCCAGTACATGGGCGACTTTATCAATCGCTGAGCTATCGTTTTGTGTCAAGTAAGGCCAATTATGAGTATAACGGTTTTGATTTTCTTTTGTGTCACGCTCAATCAAACCGAGCTCGACCAACTCATCGACAATTTGATCTGACGCAATTAAGGTTGATGACGCTTTGACATTTTCAGCACGGGCATAACGTATATTGGTGTACAGGCTTACATCGGCAACACGTAGCGTGTCGTCTTGCCCAGGTATCTGCTGCCCACCATATAGCGCATTACCGACCGTGCGAGCACTGTGAAATGTCGGTACGAATTCGGCGACATAGTCGATGGCTTGTTGACTACGCGCTTGTAGTGGTGCTTTGTCCCAGCCGTCTTCGATATAGTGTACGTATTGGTGTGGCAATTCAGGTTGCGCGCTGTCTTTGCTAGAGGCGACCAATCCGTCATCGAACAGCGTAATAAATTTACTCATGCCGTGTATTTGGAAGTAGCCACCTGGATAGGGTGTGAGCTGGGCCATACCCTCTGGTGTGCCGCGACTACCATAGACGATAATCTCTGGGATTTGTCCGCCAGTATTATCCCAATGCGTAATATAAGAAGATTTGAATTCAACCATGCGAGTTACTTTAACGCCGACCATATCATCGATTATACCAGTGCGAAAGCCACAAGCATTGATTAAGTAGTCAACTTCGATAGATGTGGTAGCAGAGTCACACTTCATGTTTGGTTTGTCATGAGGTGCTTGCTGATAGTCGATACGCCATTTGGTGACATGGTGGTCAGCATTTGAGCAGTTTTCACAGTCGACAGGCATGACTTGCTGTACTTGAGTATCAGTAAAGACATGGGCATGTTCATAACTTGCTAACGCCAATTGCGCAGAGGCAGCTAGGCGAAAGATATTCCAGCCATATTCTTGTACAACAATCAGCGGATATTTAACTTTATTAAGGTCTAGGTACTTAGCAACTGGTATCATCCACTCATCAACGGTAGTTGGTACAGCGACTTGTTCACGTTCAGAAAGCTCAATCAGCTGCTCATGGCTGTAGAGCTGGTAGTAGTTTTCTGGCTCCCCCAATACTTTATTGCTGACGTCTTGAGTGATAAGCTCACGGTATGTATCTGTTAATATGTCGAGGCGTGGCAGTAAATCTTCAGGCAAACCTTCATCGCGAGTTGGCACTGCAAATACCGTTGGACGTACATCAATGGTATGAGGATACAACCGCAAAATATCGATACATTGTTTGAGCAGTGCGACACAGTCTTCATCAGGAATCTCACGATACAGGTTGCCACCTGCATGTAAATGACACATTGGTGGACCATCGATTAGCGACTTGTTTTTTTCAAAGACATAAGTCTCTAGCCCTAGTGCTGCAAGGCGAATGGCTATCGTTGCTCCTGCTGTACCACCACCGAGAATACCGACGCGTTTGGCAGAATGTACTTTATTGTTAGTCATAGATTGAGTCATTGTTATTATCGTATCCTTAATATCATTTATAGCAGATCGCGCTCGATATATTTATTGAATCTTTTGTACTTAAATAACTTATAACTGTTGATATGCGTGCAAATTTTTTAAGTTCAATATACATACTAAGTAGTAATGATTATATTTATTATTGTGTAGTGACTCTTAAGCGGCATAGGGTTATTTTACGAAAAACTACATCTAATATGATGGCAAATAAGTAAATACATACATGAGTTTTGTCAATAATTGGTCATTTTTAGTACATTTAGACGAATATTCATTAAATTGAGCACATATGCTGATTTTTAGTTAAAAAAAAGCAGCCATTATCGTGGCTGCTTTTTTATTTTTCTGAGTATTTAAGGAGGACGTGTTTTCAATTCAGTTGATAGTCATATCAATAGGCTAAGTCTTGTCAAACATCGTTAAGTGTCTGGTCAATACTCTACTATTATCTGCGCTACTTTTATTGTTGGACGGAATTTTATCTCATTTTTATCAATATTGTTAACATAAAGACACGTCTACCTAAGCTAAAACAAAGGAGAAGTGGTTTGCAATAATATGCTTGTTAAAGGCTCCGCTTAATCAGTCTCCATAACTTTCTCTATAGTAGGTTCTTTTCTATACAAAGGGAAAAAATCTGAGTTCAAATCGTGTTTAGTAAACCGTTTATTGGCGACTAATGCAGCATATTTTTCTGGATTGACGATAAGTCTATAGGTTTTAAATAATAGTTCTCGCGAGCTAAATCCTTTTTTATATTCATATAACGAATCTAGCTTAGAGCCTAAACCTCCACCAAAATGTAGTAGCTGATATTGATTTTCTCTACCCCAACCACGCGCAACATGAGTAATCAGTTTGGATGGCTGCAAATTTGTATACTCATTAAGGGTACCGCCAAGATGGAATTGCATGATGCCAGACTCTTTACAGAGGGTATATATAGATGACCCAATTGCTTTGCCATTTTGATAGGCTGTTATCAAGAGTATTCTGTCGTGAAGATTCTTAAATAAATTGAAGAAATAGGCATCATCAAAAAAGTAATATTGGCATGCTTTGACATGCGCCATGGTTTCTTTATAAATTTTTGAAAACACCATGGCATTTTCTTTAGTTAATGGCTCAATTTTGGTCACAACATCCATTTTTAGAGCTTTTTTGATACCTCTACGATGGCGATTTTGGGTTTCGCTCCAGTGTTGTTCTTCAGACTTATTTAGATCAGATATTAATGTCAGCCCATGAGTTAAGGCTTGTCCAACGGTGGGTAGCCAATCTTTATTGATGATTGGGTGTAAGCGCATAAATAGAGAGACACAGCCTTTTTTAAAGAGACAGGCCCTTATTTCTGTTAGAATGATATCTAATTGGGCATCGGTTAGAGACTGGTCCATCACAGGACCACCGTAACCATAAGTAGATGTGGCATCCCAACATTCTGAATCTATTTCTCGTATGATAATAGGTAGAAATACTTTCTTGTTTTTATAGTGAGCGATGATACCCTGAGGATTCCCTTTATCGATGACAGATGACGCCGTAATCCAACCAGATAAATGGTAGATGTCAAAATTATAGTCTGATATTTGTTTATCCCATTCTTTATCTATAGCTACAAACTCAACTTTTATTGTATCCGCATCAGTGACCAACGCAACTTCTGCTGTATCCATTTCTCTGATTCCTCAGTACTGAGTACTATATTCGTAAATTCGAATATATAAATATAACAATAAACTCTGAGGTTAACAAGAGTATTTACTTATTTTACTGAATATATGTTAGATAGTAATAAAAGGGTAACTTTTATAATAAGGAAAAGTAGCTCGTTCGATGGCTGCTTTATTTTATTTTAGAGCGTGTCTTGAGGGTATGTTAAACATTTGCCTAGTATTATGACATAAACTATTTTCTTTGGCTAAGGATGTTTCAAATTTAACAAGCCATATAAAAAAATCATACCGACCATGACAACCGCTGCTGATAGGTATAAACCTGGGTTATAACTTCCATAAGATTCGACAATATAACCGGTACAGACTGGCGCAATGATTTGAGCCGCGCCATAAGACAATGTCATTGTACCCATAAACTTGGCAGGATCACTGGGAAAAAACTTACCTGCCATCGTTAATACCAAACTCACACAAGCGATGAAAGTACCACCAAATAATAAAGCACTGATTATGGCAGCAGGTAAGTTGTCGTTGAGGGCAGGGAGTATGATACCTGTCACTTGTAAAAGATAAGCGGCAATTAGCGTTCTTAGACAACCAAACCTTCGAGCAATACGATCCCAGATAAGTGCAGCGGGCGTAGCGGCTAAACCAATCAAAAGAAAAACAAAACCGCCTTGTCCTTGCAAACCCTTTGTACTCTCTACAATGTCAACAATAAAAGTAGAGCTTACTGCGTAGCCATAACCAGCACAAAAATAGGCGAGCATCATGAGTGATTTGAATGTCTTACTTGGTGGATTGTCCTTAACCGTTTCTTGATTTTTACTTTCTGTAGAAGGGTGTGGCATCCATAACCAGGCAGGTACAGCAAAGACAATCGCTAAAACAGATAAGGCCAACCACTGCTGCTGCCAATCTGCTGATAGGACTTGCATTGCCTCAAACAATAAAGAGGTAATGACAATGCTCAAACCCGCACCTGCAAAATGAATACCCAACTCAGCACGGTGGTTATTTTTTACGAGCGACTTTAATACCAATCCTGAAGCAATG
>NZ_JBQSVL010000048.1:0-23300 GCF_052376215.1 Psychrobacter sp. AOP7-B1-24 | reverse complement strand
CTTCTAATCAACCGACTGTTGAAACAGTAAGCGTGCTCTTAACATTAGATGATTTTTTCTCCGGTATTTCAGAAGAGGTGAATCCTGATAAGTTAGATGATTTGACCAAACATCAGGACTTTATATATGAGAGAGAGCTTCGTAACTGCAATCTTGATTATTCAATGAATAGTCTCAAGCGAATTGATGAGTGGTTGCTAACGGTTAAAAAAAGACTACCTGATTTTACAGAGTACCGAATTTTTTCTTCAGAATACCCGCTGCACAATAGCTCGACTATTGAGATATTGAGCTACTATTTAGGTGAAATCATTGGAAGAGCTCGTAGAGAAGCCCCAGTTTGGTACCCTGATGCAAGCGATCATTGTATAGGGGATCAGACTGCACTGACTGAAAACATGTTTGTCGAGTTTGATAGTAATATCCAGGATTTGTGTGATTTTTTCGTTCCTAAGCAAGTGATTTACCAAGCATTGATGATGGCTAGTGATGATGGAGCATTACAAGACCAAACAATTTGGCAAAGTGTGTTGGAGCTAGTTCCATCTAGTATATTAAGTAATACAGATTTAAATCAGCCTTTGCCACCCGTACCCACTATGGAATTGAAGTTTGATAGAGAGATTGAATTTGCTAATTTAGATCGAGCGGATTTAGCTTACTTACAGATGATGCCCCCAAAATGGATGAAAGGTGACGTCTTGTATGAACAGATCAACCAATTGGCCAAGTTATATAAAACAGGCAAAGTAGTATGGGCTCATGTCGTCCAAGCAAATAAAATGCTATGGTCTTCTGATCAGGCATACTCTTGTCCTGCTGGAGTAGTATACGATCCGACAGGGCGAACACCAGTTTCTTATCTAGCAGAAATTGCACATGAACTTTATACTTTTAAAAATACCATTCCTGATACAGATGATATAGAAATATTAAAGTATGCCGAGCACATAACTGACGAACATACTAGAATGCTTGGTTTTGACATCCCTAATAGCATTACGCCTTTACCACTAAAGTCTACCAGTCTGTTCGTTTGGCGATTACATTTACCCAATGGTATTTTGCAAAGCTCATTTCCTATTTTAATCAGTGATAAAACAGATGAGGTTACTGTACTTCCTGCCAAGTTCTGGGATCAAGCTTATTATGATGAATGGATTCAAGACAGTTATTTTGAAGAAGATATGTATTACGGTGTACGAAAACTTTATGAGAGTGACAATACTTGGAAAAAGTATGAGAAGCACCTTCGGCCACAAGTGGCTGAGCTTATTGATGACATTTCAAGCTTAGCTAATAAAGCATCTTTTAACCGTTATAAGCCTACTTCAACCGATATGGACTTCGTTATAGGGTCGATTCAACAGAATTTTGCAGAAGCAAAACAAGAAAGTACAAGCTTCATAAAAATTGTCATTGGCGTAATCATATTTATAAATATCTTATATGTGCTCAAATCTTTTGTTTAGTAGATGTCAGCCTATTGGGCTATTCTTTGAGAAATTCATTATGTCCCTAAAATCCAGCTTTAAAGGTTTCCTAGGCGAAACCGTCATCAATGTCGCCATGTGGCTTAAGCTTGAAAAAGATGTTTACCACCGATTAAACGGTATTACCTTGCCAAGAGCCAATGGTGGCAGTACCCAAATCGACCATATTATCGTTTCTGTATACGGCATCTTTGTGATTGAGACCAAAAACTACAAAGGCTGGATATATGGTAGCGAGAAGCAAAGACAGTGGACACAAGCTTTCCCAAATGGAAGTAAGTACAAATTTCAAAACCCATTGCGCCAAAACTACTTGCATATCAAGACGCTCTCAGATTTATTAGGATTGGAGCTGAGCTACTTTCATTCGATGATTGCCTTCATCGGTGAGTGTGAGCTAAAAACCCGTGATGAGCTGCCCGAACACGTATTGACAAGTGGTATGGCGTCTTATGTGAAGAAGAAACAAGATAAGATACTGACTGAAGACGAGGTTAAGTCCATCGTTGAGCAGATTAACAGCAACAGGTTTAGCAAATCTTGGCGCACTAATCGAAAGCATAAAGCCTACCTAAAAGACAGGCATAGCAATCCAAGCAAGAATACAAACAAACAGCCTAGTGGTAACGCTACTGATAAATCAGTGGCTCAACCTACCAATAAGTCTACACCTGAGTCGATAGAAAAAGAAACTGCTAAACGAGCCACGCTGAAAAGCAAAGAAGTGCTGGGATGGTCGGGTCAGACTGAGATTGAATCTAGCGAGTTACTAAGTGACAGTCTAAATATTCAGGAAACAAGCACGCCATATGATATGGCTAATAAAGTGTTTCTTACACCGTTTGAAGTTGTAGAGTCCGAACCACAAATTAATGACGCACACACCGTTAAGCCTATTGATACTTCTGCTGTCTTAGAGCAGGTGCCAACTTGTCCGAAATGTAACGGCGAAATGGTCAAACGTGTCGCAAAAAAAGGCCCGCAGCAAGGACAAGCTTTTTTTGGTTGTAGTAAATTTCCTAAGTGTCGTGGTGTGGTGAATATTGATTAACAAATAGATTTAAAAAAGTATAATCCTGAGTAATCAATCATTACATTCAGTTTTTCTAAATTCATATACAATATATTTTTACATATAATATAATTATATAGGTTGATTTGTGATAAAAGCCTATTTCATAGAATATTGAATCTATAGGAATATTATGAACTTCAAATTTAGAGTCGTTAACACAGCGATAATGTCTGTATTGCTCTCATTTATGATGACAATGTTTATTACCTTTATAAATTTAGGTTGGTCAGATACCTTTTTTACAAACTTTTTAAATGCATGGAAGATTGCATTGCCAGCGGCTTTCGTGGCTGTTTTAATCATCGGTCAGCCTGTGCAAAAGCTAACCAAACGAATTCTGGAGCCAAAATAAAAAGAGGATTTAAAATATTATAAGAAAGGGTATTAGAGCCTGTCTACAATGCAATCGATAGTTATCTAAATGGATTAAACATGGCTAAATCTTGGCAAACAAGGAAAATAGCTGACTAATAGCTCGATATTGTCTGCGCTATCTTCCTTGCTTGACGGCAATTTATCTCTTTTTTATCACTATTTTTAAAATGAGGACATGCCCTAGTCTGAATGTTGCTCAGCTTTAATCATATCAGCCAATTTTTCGGCTATCATAATCGTCGGTGCATTGGTATTGGCGCTAATCAATGTGGGCATGATTGACGCATCGATGACTCGCAGTCCACTCACGCCGCGCACCTTCAATTCTAAATCTACGACTGATCGCTCATCTGAGCCCATACGGCAAGTACCTACTGGGTGATAAATGGTATCTGACTTATTGCGGATATAGCCGAGCATGCCGTCTTTTTCGATAAAGGGGGCAGGGTAGTCTTCCGTAATGTATTTAGCGAGAGGAGACTCTTGCATGATCGCTCGAGTACGCTCAGCACCCGCTACCATGCATTCAATATCTTTTGGATGTGACAGATAGTTCGGGTCGATTAATACAGGGTCAGATGGGTTGGCAGAATCAAGCCTGACAGTGCCTCGGCTCTCAGGACGCAGATAGCAACTGTGACAAGAGATAGCATAGCCACGTCTGAGGTCACGACCATGTTCGATGACGCGAGATATCACAAAATGCAATTGAGTGTTTGGCCACTCTTTTGGGGCATCACCAACGCTGAAGAAGGCACCTGCTTCGGCATAGTTGGTAGATAGCAGTCCTGTACCGTCTTTTTTCCATTGTCGAATGCTTTTGGTTAAGTTAGTAATCGTCGCCATACCAATACCGATGACGTCGGTGGTATTGACCTCGTAATCAAATACCACGTCTAAGTGATCTTGTAGATTGCCACCCACGTCAGGCGAATCTACCACAACCCCAATACCATGTGCTTGTAAATGCTCAGCTGGGCCGATACCTGATAGCATTAATACTTTGGGTGAGCCAAAAGTACCACCTGATAAGATGACTTCACGATGTGCCATGACGGTGTGATCTACGCCATCTTTTTCGTAGACTACACCAGTCGCTTGTTGGTCTTCAATGATGACACGGTTGGCTTGCGCGTGGGTAATAATGGTCAGATTTGGGCGGCTTTGAACAGGATGGAGATAAGCGGCAGCAGCAGAGCAGCGTTGACCTTGTTTGTCTCCATGAAAATGAGTGACTTGATACAATCCTGTACCGTATTGTTTATCACCATTGAAATCTGAATTAGGTTCTAAACCATTGGCAACAGCAGCTTCTACGAATGCTTTTGAGATATCTCGTGGATTAAGTAAATTGCTGACATGCAGTGGCCCACTATCACCATGTCGCTCGTCACTGCCATGGATGTTGTTTTCCGCTTTGATAAAATAAGGTAGGACATCATCAAAGCCCCATCCGGCACAGCCTTGCTCTACCCAGCGCTCATAATCCAACTTACTGCCACGTGTATAAATCATGGCATTGATGGCAGATGAGCCGCCTAGACACTGTCCACGTGGCTGAAAGCCACGTCGATTATTGAGGTGAGTTTGAGGAGTAGTGTGGAAGCACCAGTTGTTTAATTTGAGTGGCTTGCCTGGCACCATGAGAATCAGTCCGGCTGGCACACGAATGGCAAGATCTTTGCCTTCTCCACCATATTCTAATAAGCAGACACTGACTTCTGGGTTTTCTGTCAGCCGACTGGCAAGCACGCAGCCTGCAGAACCACCGCCGACGATGACGTAGTCAAATGTTTTGTCCATTTCCATTTTATATTCCTTGTAGCATCCATGCTAATCAAAACAAATAGGGTATGCTTTACAATATCCATTATTTGATTGGAATAATAAAATAAAAATGACTAAGCGGTATTGACCTCTGAGAGCTCTGCTGATTATGAGACTATTTATTAAAATAAAGTTGGGTAAGTAATTAGAGCTCTATTGGCTTGGTGTTGATGGTATTGATGGTTTTAAGATGCTAAATGTAGATGTGAATAAATGACAAAGTTTATATTGAACAGACTTCTGAGCGCACGATAAAGCGTTTGCCTTCTGGTATTTCTAGTGAAAAGCTGGCGCCACGTCCGTTAACCACATCAATGGTCAAATCCGTATTTTGCCATAACGTATGCTGTGCTTTACCCATATAAAATGGACAGCCAGCAATCTCGCCGATTAATACATCCTGATCACCTACCTTAAATTCACCTAGCGGATAGCACATGGGCGAGCTACCATCACAGCAGCCACCTGATTGATGAAACATCAGCTCACCATGTTTAGATTTAAGTAATTTAATTAATTCGATGCAGGCTTCTGTCGCTTCGACTTTCATGATGATTTCCTTATCATTTAAATAAAATTAAAGTATTGACGTATAGTGCGTAAGTACTGTCCTTTTATAGTAGTTAGCATTGTTCATAATTACAATCACTAAGCATATAAAAAGTCGTATTGTTTCCATTCACATCATCTTATGGCATGTGAGTGGAAACAATACGACTATCGTTACTATATAAAAATATTCTATAAACAGTGCAAACACACTTTGCAACCTTAGTTGCAAAGCGCTCTAAGCTTGACGCTTGTATGAAAGGTTCAAGGTGCGTTTAGAAGAAGCCCATTTTTTTAGGATCGTAGGATACCAGCATGTTTTTGGTTTGCTGATAATGATCAAGCATCATCAAATGGTTTTCGCGGCCAATACCAGATTGCTTATAGCCACCGAACGCAGAGTGAGCAGGATAGATATGATAACAGTTGGTCCAGACGCGACCAGCTTGAATACCACGGCCAAAGCGATAAGCTTTGTGTACACTACGCGTCCAAATACCCGCACCCAGACCATATAACGTATCGTTGGCAATTCTCATTGCGTCTTCATCATCTTTAAAAGTGGTCACAGCAAGCACAGGTCCAAAAATTTCTTCTTGGAACACACGCATATCGTTCGTGCCTTCAAAAATAGTGGGCTGCACGTAGTAACCTTCTGCGATATCACCATCATGTGCGGCTCGTTCACCACCGACCAGCACTTTAGCGCCTTCTTGTTTACCGATATCTAGATAAGACAGGATTTTTTCTAGTTGGTCTGAGCTTGCTTGTGCTCCAATCATCGTATCAGTATCTAATGGATTGCCCATTTTGATGGCTTCAACACGAGCGACACAGCGTTTAATGAATTCATCATAAATGCTTTCATGTACCAGTGCACGTGACGGACAGGTACAGACTTCACCTTGGTTCAGCGCAAACATCACCAAGCCTTCAACGGCCTTATCTAAGAAGTCATCATCTTCGTCCATGATATCGGCGAAGAATATATTTGGACTCTTGCCGCCCAGCTCTAAAGTCACAGGTATGATATTTTCACTGGCATACTGCATGATAAGGCGACCGGTAGTGGTCTCACCCGTAAAGGCCACTTTATTGATACGTGGGTTAGAGGCTAGGGGTTTACCAGCTTCGACACCAAAACCATTGACGACGTTTAACACGCCTTTAGGTAAGATATCAGCAGCACCGATAATTTCTAGCATGTATAGAATAGATGCTGGGGTTTGTTCAGCAGGTTTAAGAACCACACAGTTACCCGCAGCAAGCGCAGGTGCCAGTTTCCAGACTGCCATCAGGATAGGAAAGTTCCAGGGAATAATTTGACCAACAACGCCTAGCGGCTCATGGAAATGATAGGCAACGGTATCATCATCAATTTGACTGATGCCACCTTCTTGAGCGCGAATGGCACTGGCGAAATAACGGAAATGATCGACGGCTAGAGGGATATCTGCTACGAGTGTCTCACGAACGGGTTTACCGTTTTCATAGCACTCTGCAATTGCGATTGACTCAAGATTGGCTTCCATACTATCAGCGATTTTGAGTAGTAGGTTGGCGCGTTCGGTGACGCTGGTTTTGCCCCATGCGTCTTTGGCTGCGTGAGCGGCGTCTAGAGCTTTTTCGATGTCGGCCGATTTTGAACGAGCGACTTGGCAAATGACTTTGCCATCGATGGGACTGGTGTTGTCAAAGTATTCACCATCAACGGGTGCGACCCATTCACCATTGATGAAGTTGTCGTATTTTTCGCGGAATTGGACTTGGCTTTTTTCGGTATTTGGATAGGGGTATAACATTTATTGCTCCTTGTTGTTTTATTTAAAAGGCAAGCGATACATCAGCAATAATTTATCACTTAATTGTGTCTGAAATAAATGCCGATATAATCACTACCTAATCTTCCTGATCAAGTCATCCATCAATCCTACTGAAGTTTTCAATAAATTTATACTTACTTTTAATGATAAATACTCGATATATGTATGAAATTTAGTTATGAAAAATGCTTTGGTTAAAGTGCTTTGTAAAGTGACTCTAGCTGTTATAATTATTGCCAGTTTTTTTTAGGCTATGGCATTTATAAATTTGTTGATGCTTGCTCTCTTTTCATTTTTCTTCTAAGTTATTGGTTGGTTTGAATATATGCGTCAGTCTTCAGCGCTTGATATCTTAAAAACAGGTCAAAATGTCTTTTTGACGGGCTCAGCAGGTTCAGGAAAGACTTACACTCTCAACCAATATATCGACTATCTGCGTGCGCGTCGCGTACCTGTTGCGGTCACTGCTAGTACAGGGATTGCAGCCACACACATGAACGGCACAACCATTCATAGCTGGTCAGGTATCGGTATCAAAGACGAGCTGTCTGATCGTGACCTAACCAACTTGTCTCGCAAGCAGTTTTTAGCAGATAGATTAAAAGATACCGCTGTTCTCATCATTGATGAAATATCTATGTTGCATGCCAAGCAGCTCAATTTGGTCAGTCAAGTACTTAAACATATTCGTAAAAGCGACAAAGCGTTTGGCGGCATACAAGTGGTGGTGGCAGGGGACTTTTTTCAGTTACCACCGATCGGTAGTAAGGGTGAGAGTAACCGTGAAAAGTTTGCCTTTATGTCCGAGGCGTGGCTCGATGCCAAGTTTTATATTTGCTATTTATCTGAGCAGCATAGGCAGGTGAGCGAAGCTGCTAATGGCGGGCTGGATTTGGATGATATTCTTAATCAAATTCGACGCCAAGAAGTGACTTTTGAAGCAATTGCGGCTCTAGAAACCACCTTTGATCAAAACGTTGATATCAAGCGTACCCGTCTGTATACACATAATCTCAATGTCAACAAAATCAATGATAAAGAGCTTGCGGCGTTAGATGGTGAGATGATGCGTTTTGAGGCGACTTCCACTGGTGATAGTAAGCTGGTTGAAACCTTAAAAAAGACCGTCCGTACGCAAGACGACCTGACTCTTAAAGTTGGTGCCAAAGTGATGTTTATCAAAAACAACACAGAGTTGGGCGTGTCTAATGGCACTATGGGTGAGCTGATTGGTTTTGCTGCTGTTAAAATTGATGACAGCAAAGACGGTAATGATGCATTGATTGAAGATGCAGATAATAACAGCCATACTGACAGCGATGAAGACACTGCTAAGCATAAAAAAAGCGCTGCCAAAAAAGATAAAGAAAAATCAAAAACAAAAAAGCCAACGACGCAAAAAATGCCAGTGGTGAGGCTAAACTCAGGACGAGAAGTCGTCGCTGAGCCTGAAGAATGGATTATTGAAGATGAGACAGGTGATGTGCTGGCAAGCTATCTACAAGTGCCACTCTGTCTAGCATGGGCGATTACCATTCATAAGTCTCAAGGCATGACGTTAGATGCTGCTGAGATTGATTTATCACGTACTTTTGAGCTTGGACAAGGCTATGTGGCACTGTCTAGACTTAAGTCGCTGGCGGGGTTACAGCTGCTTGGCATGAACGATATGAGCTTGCAGTTAGATCCACTCGCGCGCGGTGCGGATAAGCGGTTTTTAGTGTTGTCTGAGGAAGCAGATGCCAGTTATGCGATGCTCGATGAAGAAAGTATGACACAGGCACATGAAAAGTTTGTGCTGAAATCTGGTGGTACACTCAGCAAATCGGTGATCGATGCTTATGCCAAGCTACAGAAAAAACGCCGTGAGCAACAGCAGGCGCAGCTGGACAAAAAGCAAAAACTGGGCAATCAAGTATCAGATAAGTCGGCCAGTACATTATCAGAGACTCGTCTGTTGTTAGAGGAGAGTCTGTCTATCGCAGAGATTTCTCAAGAGCGTCAGTTGTCTCAATCCACCATTATGCGTCATATCGGTGAGCTAAAGTCGCAAGATCCAAGTTTGGCTTGTGATCATTTGCGTCCAGATGATGAGGTGATGACGGCTGTGGGTAATGCCTATGTAGCGATTAAAGTGGCCAACAATCCAAACGATTTTAATGACGATGGTAGTGTTAAGCTGCGACCAATATTTGATCATCTTAAGCAAGCTATTGACTACAACACCATTCGCTTGGCACTGATTTTTATTACGCCCTAGATAGTATTTGTTTGTTTTTACCGCGCTCCATTTTATATGTCCTTTTACAGTGATCCCTTGTTATGCCTGATTTTTCTAGCGCTACTTATCAATTAAAGTCTGACCCAGTAGCCGCGTTTCATACGACTGGCGAGCATACACAGCCACTGAGAGTCGCTATTAATGGCTTTGGTCGTATAGGTCGCAATGTATTACGCGCATTGTTAGAGCGCTTTGAGGTGCTAGGGCGTGCGATTCATGTGGTGGCGATTAATGATCTGGCGCCGGCTGATATTTTACTGCATTTGTTAAAATTTGATAGTACGCATGGACGGTTGAGTCGACTGGGTGTTAGTGCTGAGGTCGTAGAGAATGATACCGATACCGATAACGATACTGAGGCTGATGCTAGCAAGACTCAGCTTTGCCTGACCAAAAGTAATCTGACGTATTGTATCAATATGCTGTCAGAAGCTAATCCACAACATCTACCATGGCAGGAGCTTGATGTTGATGTGGTGTTAGAGTGCACGGGGCATTTTCGCTCTTATGAGCAAGCACAATTGCATATAGAGGCGGGCGCGCAGCAAGTTATTATTGGTGCTGCGCCTTTCGATGATGTTGATGCCTGTATTGTTATGGGTGTGAATAGCGATGAGTTGACGCGTGAGCTACCGATTATATCGAGTGTCTCTTGTACGACACAGGCATTGGTGCCACTGATTGCGACGCTTGATAAAGCGTTTGGTGTAAAGTCAGCGATGATGACGGAGATTCATGCCGTCACCGCTGATCAAACGGTACTCGATCAAGCGCATCGTGATCCGAGACGTGCACGTGCTTCAGGTTATAATATTATCCCAACGACTTCTAGCAGTATCGCTGCGACAGAGCGTGTACTACCAACGATGATAGGCAAGATAAATGGGCACTCAATACGTGTACCAACTATCGATGTGGCTGCCATCGATGTGACGTTTGTATTTGATAAGTTTAATGTGAGCATTGAAGAAGTGAGTGAAGTACTTAAATCAGCCAGTCAAAGTGATTTACGCGATATCATGGCTTATACCGACGAGCCATTGGTCTCAAGCGACTTTATTCATCAGACTGAATCGCTTATTATTGATGGGCAGCAGTTAATGGCAGTAGGTGAGCAATATAAGGTTTTTGCTTGGTATGATAATGAATGGGGCTATGCCAATAGGCTGCTAGATATGTGCTTGCATCTAGCCTCCAGCGCACCATAAATAAGTGTTTGAAGGTTACTGATAAAATAATTTAAATTTTTTAGATTATACGCTTGCATTATGAAATGATATCTATATAATGATGCACCAATGGAGACGTGGCAGAGCGGTTGAATGCACCGGTCTTGAAAACCGACAAGGGTTCATAGCCCTTCGAGAGTTCGAATCTCTCCGTCTCCGCCAAATTCTAAAAAGCCCCAATCATTACTGATTAGGGCTTTTTTTTATGTGCTTTTCCTAAGACTCTTTTCAATGATGCTGCAATGAACTAACTTGCAATGACGTCATTTATTTCATTAGCGACTCATCAAACTCTACAGTTTGTCCATCTTCTAACGTTAAAACACCTTCGCTAATCATAATAGTCATGTCCTTGGTATTTTTAATGGCACGCATGACATTGATGTCTTCAATACTACTCTCAATAATGATTTTGCCAGATTGTTCTGGTTGAATAGGAGGCTCAAACTGAGTTAAAGGTATATTGAAGCTTTTACCTTGTGCTAGTTTGGCATCTTGCATGGTTAGTGTGCCTTTGAAGCTTTGAATGGCGACTGGACCGTGGTTGGAGAGCATAAACTGTAGTTTGACTTGGTTTAGGCTATCGTTATCACTGGTTTTGACTGGCAATAGGGCGATAGGGTAGCTTTGAATATTTGCACTATTAGCTGGCTGACTGGTGACGAGGGGACTTTTCTTACCGGTTGGATTATTTGGGTGCAAGCGCTCATATTCTCGCTGCTGTACGAGGGCTTGTTTGATAGTGGTGCGTGGCATGGCACCAGACTCGTAAGCGCCACTGAGCTTCATTCTTAGCATGTAGCGACTAAGGACTTGCTGATCGGCCTTAGGTAGCTGCTCAAAGGTGGTGCCGAGATTTTTTTGCCACTGGTCAGAGTTGGTTGGTATGGTTTTTTTATCTAGATCTGTTTGCGGAGATGAGCAGCCAGAAACAACTGTAAGCATCGCCACCGTAATAGTTAGTAGAAGATTTTTGTTTAAACGCTGATATAACGCTACCATCGTATACCTCCTTGTCAGTACTCATAAGTAATAAAAAACAATACTTGTATCCTTTCATTTTAATATACCTCGTTTGCTGCTTTGTTGTGTGTAATTATCGCTAAATGTTGTATGGATAATTAAATAAGCCTTTTTTCAGAATAGTCCAAAAAGAGAAAACGGATAGGAAGCGTACTAGGAAATTTTAGAAGGAGTGATCGTAAATAGGATTGCTCAGAAATCGCAACAGTGGTGCCTATTTTTCAATATAAAACAGGCTCTAATGTTTATGACTCTCATAAAAAAAGACTGAGCTCACTTAAGCGGGCTCAGTCTTTTTTTATAAACCGAAAAATCTGATAGTTAATGATTGATAGCGGTCATAAGTCTAGAGCTGTGTTTGAATTCGTTACTTCTGATATAAATTAGTTAATCGTTATTTTGGTCGTTTTCCTGCAATTCAGACAAGGAGTGGGTAATATTATTGTTATGGGTCGATACAATCGCTTCATCAATGATATGTTGGCTCACACCGCGCTTACGTAGTGTTTCGATAAAAACTTCATCATGAGCTAACGTATAATCCTGATGATCACGGTCAAGACCTTGACGAATATATAAGCGAATAAGACCTTGAATGCGTTTAAACCCCAACTCTGATGTTGTTGATTCTAGCAGCTCAATCATCTCTTCAGACAGGCGAATGCTGATCGGACGCATGATTTTTTGCGGATGATCAGAAAACTTATTTTTTACACGTATAGGTATCATAATAAACCATTATTTTTAGTGAGTAAGAGTAAGGCACTCAGACAAAAAATCAACCCAATCAAAGTTGTACTTACCATACAACAAAAACATCTAAAAGAACACAGTAGCCACGCTATTATTATGATCATCACATATATAAATGGCGACAATAAAAAAAACCTTCATCAAATTATGATGAAGGTTTCAGTATATGGCTCTCCAACCTGGGCTCGAACCAGGGACACACGGATTAACAGTCCGTTGCTCTACCAACTGAGCTATTGGAGAATAAGTTGTCATAACAATGAATCTGATAAGTATTATATAACAATAATTTCTTATCTTGTTTGCGTTATGTGGGGCGTATTTTAGCCAAGTCATCATAGGCTGTCAACCTTATTACAGCATTAATTATCAATATTGTTGTAATTAATTCAAAATAGCTCGTTATCGCCTATGAAATATAGTGCTCTGGCAAATATTGAATCTAAAATTATTACTCATTTATATAGCCATCAAACCTATCAAAAAAACAAAAAAGTTACTTTGATTGATGGTTTAAGTGGTCTTTTAGCAGGGCTTTTTGCTTGTGTTTTGGCTCGGATTTAATTAGACGACTTTTGTATCCTTTTGAATATTAAAGCAATATTTTTATTACTTAAGACAAAAAATCACGAACAAACCCTTCACATTGTGAGTGTATGTCTATAGAATACCGACCGTACGGTATCTTTGGTGCTTGAATTGTTCGATTTTTATCAATAATTCATGCTGAATCAAAAGGATACGATTGATTTGAGATGAGATGAGTGTATTGACTATGAGTCCTACTACTATTGCTTACGGTTACTTGGCCATTGCCATTATTTGTGAAGTGGCGGGCACGACGTTTTTGGCGAAGTCAGAACAGTTTACCCGTTTGCTACCGACTTTGATCATGGGTGTGCTCTATACCATCTCATTTTATTTTTTGACACAAACGCTCAAAACCATACCTCTAGGTATTGCCTATGCTTTGTGGGGTGGACTGGGTATCGTTCTGACCTCGCTGATTGGCTTGGTGTTTTTTAAGCAGACGCTTGATACGGCGGCAGTAGTGGGTATCATTATGATTGTAGGTGGTGTCGTGGTAATGAATTTATTCTCTAATTCCGTGGTGCATTGATATGGAAGTTGAAAACGCTCATAAACGTAAAAAACAACCAGAGGTTATTCGTCGTGCGCTGCTCGATCAGGCGGCAAGAATCACGCTAGAGCAAGGGTTGTCGAAAGTCACTTTTCAAGCTGTGGCAGATGCGGTTGGAGTGACTAAAGGTGGCGTCATGCATCATTTTGCTACTAAAAACGCACTCATTCTAGAAGTTTTTTATGATGCGATGGCAAAGTTTGAGGCAGAGGTAGATAACGCAATGGCTAAAGATCCAGTGCGTTACGGCTCTTTTACTCGTGCTTATATCGATGCCACTATCAGTCTGGGCGAAAAATCTCAAGCAGAATTCGATAGCCAAGCGACGTTATACGTGCTGATGTTGGGTGATAGTGAGCTGCGTGAACGGTGGGCTAAGTGGTCAAATGAGCAGTTAAAAAAGCATGAAAAGACTGATGGTGGCGAAACACTATGTATGGCGCGTTTGGTCGCTGATGGTATTTGGCTCTCTGACTTTTCGGGGATTAATATCTCGGATAAAAAATCATTACGTGAGCGTTTAATAAAAATGACGCAACTTGAGAGGTCATGAAACCGGACCTTTGAGCATTTTATGAAAGAAATAACTTTAGCAAAACATTCAAAGAAAAGACGTAAACATAAATTTTATGTTTAAAACTGAAACCATGACGATATGACTTAATAAGCGTGTTCTTTATAGCACCTTACCAGTCGTCAGAAGGAGTATCCCATGACAGCGACAAATACAAAAAACAAATTAACAGATATTATCAATTTAGAACAAGTACAAACCGCTTATATCAATGGTCGTTATCTGGCTGTTGATGATACCTTGTCTACTTTTGAAGATATCAACCCAGCGACAGGTGAGTTACTAGCGACCGTTCAGCAAACGACCAATGAGCAACTCGAAGAGGCTGTTAAAGCTGCGCAAAAAGGTCAGAAAGTTTGGGCAGCGATGACATCGGTTGAGCGTGGCCGTGTGCTGTTAAATGCAGTAGCTATATTGCGTGAACGCAACGATGTATTGGCATTGCTGGAAACGAAAGACACAGGCAAAGCGTACTCTGAAACTAAGTATGTCGATATCGTCACTGGTGCCGATGTCGTTGAGTATTATGCGGGTCTGGCACCAATGATTGAGGGTCGTCAGATTCCACTACGTGACAGCAGCTTTGTCTATACTCGCCGCGAGCCACTTGGCGTGGTCGTTGGTATCGGTGCATGGAACTATCCGATTCAAATCGCGATGTGGAAGGCCGCACCAGCATTGGCTGCTGGTAACGCAATGATATTCAAACCATCAGAAGTAACGCCATTGACTGCGTTAAAACTGGCCGAAATATTGACAGAAGCAGGGTTGCCAGACGGTGTGTTCAACGTCGTGCAAGGTGATTATAAAGTGGGTGAAGCATTAACTCAGCATCCTGATATCGCCAAGGTATCATTTACAGGTGGCGTACCAACCGGTAAAAAAGTCATGTCGAGTGCAGCAGCATCGTCTCTGAAAGACGTAACACTAGAGCTCGGTGGTAAGTCACCATTAATCATATTTGACGATGCTGATATCGATACGGCTGCTGACATCGCGATGATGGCGAACTTCTATAGTAGTGGTCAAGTATGTACTAATGGTACGCGTGTGTTCGTTCCTAAGGCGATGCAAGCTCAGTTTGAGCAAGCTATTGCAACGCGTGTTGAGCGCATCAAGCTCGGTGATCCTATCGACGAAAGCATCAACATGGGCCCGCTCGTTAGCTTCCCACATATGGAAAGAGTGCTTGGTTATATCGAGCAAGGTAAAGCCAGTGGCGCACGCGTCCTAACGGGCGGTGAGCGTGTAACGACAGATTCGCTTGCAAATGGCGCATACGTTGCACCGACGGTATTCACTGACTGCACTGATGAAATGAGCATTGTACGTGAAGAAATCTTTGGCCCAGTGATGTCTATATTGACTTATGAGACCGAAGAAGAAGTCATTCGCCGTGCCAATGATACCGAATATGGTTTGGCAGCTGGGGTCGTGACTGCTGACTTGACCCGAGCGCATCGAGTGATTGCACAGATTGAAGCGGGTATCTGCTGGTTAAATACATGGGGTGAATCAGCGGCACAAATGCCAGTTGGTGGTTATAAGCATTCAGGTGTTGGCCGCGAGAACGGCATTGAAGCCCTTGAGCATTATACGCAGACCAAATCTATCCAAGTAGAGTTGGGCAAGTTTGAATCTGTCTTTTAATCATTTTTATTAAGAAAATTTTTAATCCGTTTTTTAATCAGTAAGGTGGGTTTAAAAGGGCTTATTTATCTTTTTTATTCAAAGCCACTGATAGCAAACGATTTATCTTAAATATTATGGAGCGTTTTATGACAACAACCACACCTGAATATGACTACATCATCGTCGGCGCAGGCTCAGCAGGAAATGTGCTGGCCACTCGTTTGACAGAAGATGCCAACATTAAGGTGTTGCTGTTAGAAGCCGGTCGGCCAGATCACCGCCTAGACTTTCGAACTCAGATGCCAGCGGCGCTTGCTATGCCGTTGCAAGGAACGACCTATAACTGGGGTTATAAAACGGATCCTGAGCCTTATATGAACAACCGCGTCATGGACTGTGGTCGCGGTAAAGGGCTTGGTGGCTCATCACTGATTAATGGTATGTGCTATATCCGTGGTAATGCCTTGGATTTTGATGATTGGTCTAAAATAACAGGCTTAGAAGACTGGACCTATTTGGACTGCCTGCCTTATTTTAAAAAATCAGAAAATCGTGATGCGGGCGAGAATGACTATCATGGTGTGGGTGGTCCCGTTGAGATGACTACTTCTAAGCCAGGAGTCAACCCACTGTTTCAAGCAATGATTGAAGCAGGTGTGCAAGCTGGCTATCCGCGTACTGAAGACTTAAATGGCTATCAGCAAGAAGGCTTTGGGCCGATGGATCGTTTTGTGACGCCTAATGGTCGCCGCGCTTCAACGGCACGTGGATATCTGGACCGTGCCAAAACGCGTAGCAATATCACGATTTTGACGGGTGCATTAACCGATGTGATTTTGTTTGATGGTAAGCGTGCTATCGGTGTCAAAGTAGAGCATCAAGGTCAAACCAAAAACTTTCATGTTTCTCGTGAAGTGATTGTCTCCTCGGGTGCCATTGCCTCACCGCAACTGTTGCAGCGTTCTGGTATTGGTCCTGGTCAATGGCTAAAAGACTTGGGTGTTAATGAGATTCTTGATTTACCAGGTGTTGGTAACAATCTACAAGACCATTTAGAGCTGTATATGCAGTATGAATGCAAGCTACCTGTGTCGATTGCGCCGGCCAATAAATGGTGGAACAAGCCAGCCATCGGTGCGGAGTGGTTGTTCAACGGTACTGGACTGGGTGCGTCTAATCAGTTCGAAGGTGGCGGGTTTATTCGTACCGATGAGAAATTCAGCCATCCTAATATTCAGTATCACTTCTTACCATTAGCGGTACGTTACGATGGTCGCAGTGCAGTAAAATCTCATAGCTTCCAAGCGCATGTGGGCTCATTACGCTCGCCAAGTCGAGGCCGCGTCAAGCTGACCTCGAAAGACCCAAGCGCTCATCCGAGTATCTTGTTTAACTATATGTCTCACGATCAAGACTGGCAAGAGTTCCGTGCTGCCATGCGCATCACTCGTGAGATTATGCATCAGCCAGCACTTGACCCTTATCGTGGTCGCTCGATTGCACCAACCGATGATTTAGTGACCGATGCGCAGCTAGACGAGTATGTCCGTAATCACAGCGAGACGGCTTATCATCCCTCTTGTACTTGTGCGATGGGTGAAGATAATGATTCGGTCGTCAACGGAGAAGGACTGGTACACGGTATTGATGGCTTGCGTGTCGTTGATGCGTCTATCATGCCAAATATCATCAGTGGCAATCTCAATGCGACGACCATTATGTTGGCAGAAAAAATCGTCGATAAGATGCGCGGTGTACAGCTGCCACGTTCGACGGTAGATTATTTTACTGCTAATGGTGCACCATTGAGAGCTGAACCGATGCGTGCTTATGGTGCTAATGTTTAGACAGCTTTAATGAAAAGACCTTTCACAGTGAAGGTCTTTTTTATCCGCGTTAACGTTTGAGCAAATGAATATCCTTAAGATTGATTTTTCATAACTTATCTTGTTGTTTTAGTAATTACTGAAGTAGCAATTACTTGAGCAGCAAATTTTTATTTATTGGTACTGCTTTGTGCGTCATGCGGTTATTTGTATAGTCAGTCCTAAATAAAATAGGTGCAAATACAACCACGCGATACAGAGATACATTTTTCTAGCTTGCTGTGCTTAGGCAGACAGAGGCTGCGCAAAATGTAACCCGTATCACTGTATTTATCTTATAGTGGATCGCCTATATCTTGCATGGCTATAATTCATAAGGTTATGACGGACAAAGCAATATCAGACCCTGTTTATTTACCTATAGAGGTCTTTTATGTACAGCTCGCCATCAGAAGATGCGACAAAACCCTTGAGTCTGAATAAAACCGTTTTTTTAGGCTCGGCTATTATTTCTATTTTATTGATAATTTGGACGATTGCGTTTCCAACTTATAGTGAAACATTATTAAGTTCGAGTATGGCATGGATATCAGAGAGCTTTGGCTGGTATTACATGCTGGTGGTTGCCGCTTATAGTATATTTTCCTTGTTTGTCGGTTTCTCCAAATATGGTGATATCAAGCTTGGGCAAGACCACGAAAAAGCACAGTTTCCGTTCCTAGCATGGGCGGCGATGCTGTTCTCTGCTGGTATCGGTATTGACTTATTGTTCTTTGGTGCCTCTGAGCCTTTGATGCACTATTTGACACCGCATACGGGTTTAGAACCTGCTAGTGCAGAGGCCATGCGCGAAGCACTCGCGCAGACCTTTTTACATTGGGGCTTACATGGTTGGGGTATTTATGCGCTAATCGGTATGGCTTTGGCGTACTTCGCTTATCGTAAAAATATGCCACTGGCGCTACGTTCGCCGTTGACACCTATCTTTGGTGAGCGTTTAATCAAAGGCTGGCTTGGTGATGGTATTGATACCTTTGGTGTTGTTTGTACCTTGATGGGTATCGCCACCAGTTTGGGTATTGGGGTATTACAGGCCAACGCTGGACTGACCCATGTCTTCGGTATCGAATCAAGCAAAACGGTTCAGACGATTATTATCGTAGGTGTTGTCGCAGCGGCAGCTGTCTCTGCGATGACGGGTGTGGAAAAAGGCGTACGCCGTCTCTCTGAATTCAATATGCTATCGTCGATATTGCTATTGATTGCGATATTGGTAATGGGTAACACGGTTTATCTACTGAATACCTTTACCCAAAATATCGGACAGTATTTTCAAACCATTATTTTTAAAACCTTTGATGTTTATGCTTATGATGGTCAAGCTGGCGCTGACTGGAAATCAGGTTGGACGATATTTTTCTGGGCATGGTGGGTTGCTTGGGCACCGTTCGTAGGTCTGTTTATTGCACGTATTAGCCGTGGCCGTACTCTACGTGAGTTTGTCTTTGGCGTGATGTTTATCCCGCTTGGCTTCATCTTTGCTTGGTTCTCTATTTTTGGTAACTCAGCGATAGATTTGGTCGCTAATGGTGCCACTGAACTTGGCGAAATCGCGGTTAACGATGCAGCGATGGGCATGTTTGCCTTGTTTGAGCATTTTCCTTACAGCGATATTTTGTCATTCGCCGGTGTGATTATTGGGCTTATCTTTTTTGTGACTTCAGCTGATTCAGGCGCGTTAGTATTAGCGAACTTGAGCTCAAGAGGTATGACCAATGACACAGATGCCCCTGTTTGGTTGCGCTTGTTTTGGGCGGCAGCAACAGGCTTTATCACCTTAGGACTGTTATTTGCTGGTGGCTTTGCCTCATTACAGTCAGTATCTGTGATTGCAGGTTTGCCATTCTCGCTCATTCTTGTGCTCTATATGGTGTCGATGTGGAGATCATTAAAAGAAGAAGGTAATAAGCGTAAGGCTAGTACGATTGGTACGGCTAACGTACTGGACAGTGGTAAGAGCTGGAAAGCACGCTTGCAACGTATTGTCAGTTTCCCTAGACATGCACAAGTGGAACAGTTTTTACAAAACGTGGTTAGACCTGCCATGACGGAAGTTGAAAAAGAGTTTGCCGCAGGTGGTCTAAAAACATCTTTGGATATCCGTAATCCTGCACATATTGGACAAGATATAGACCAAGGCGTCGATGAGAGTAGTGTTCAAATAGATGGTCTAAAATTGCGAGTTGGACATGGTGACGAAGATGACTTTATTTATGAAGTTAACTTAATAAAAGCTGAGCGTCCTAACTTTACATTGAGCACGTCAACTAAGAATGCAGAGTACTATTATCGTGCCGAAGTATTCTTGAGCGAAGGCTCGCAAGAGTATGACTTGGTGGGCTATTCCAAAGAGCAAATATTGGTCGATATCTTGAATCAATACGAGCGCCATTTGCAGTATCTACATTTAGAGCGTTAATTGATTTATCAGCACGTTTTGACTATTTAGGTAAAATACTTAAGTAAAAATGTTGAAGTAAAAATGTTGAAGTAAAAATGTTGTAAAAAACGACCCCATAAGTTGAATGCAGCTTGTGGGGTTTATTTATGTCTCACAACCTAAATGATGACACGCTCTAATAAAGCGCACTAATATAAGGTAAAATCCATTTAGACCGCGTCGATACGTGGTAACGCAACAGTAAAGGATAGGGTCGTGACCACATTAAAGTACATTGCTCATTATTCTGAGCAAATTCAAACCCAAGCCTCGCTACTCATCAGTGAGGGCAGGCTGGGTGAATACCTAGAAAATAAATACCCAACTAAGCACCAAATAAAAAGTGATAAGGCGCTGTATCAATACATAAATGAGATAAAAAGCCAATATATGCGCAAAGTGGGACAACTATCAAATGTCAGCTATAGCAGCAAGTTAAAAGTCCTCAAACACGCACTGGGTATGCATACCACCCAGTCTCGCATACAAGGCAGTAAGCTGAAGTCGCACAATAGTATTACGGTGGCGAGCTTGTTTCAAGAAGCACCGCCTGAGTTTTTACGCATGATTGTCGTGCATGAGTTGGCGCATTTTAAAGAGCACGACCATAACAAGGCGTTTTATCAACTGTGCTGTCATATGGAACCAGACTATCATCAGCTTGAATTAGATACACGCTTGTGGCTGCACTGGCGAGAGCTGAAGCGTGTCATTATTTAGACAGTTATCTGAACAGTTTTATTATCATATCAATCGATACAATATACTTTTAATTAATATGTTTTAGTATATAATATATAGTATTGCTGATTTTAATGACGATAATGAACGGAGATGATGATGAAACGAATAATTGCTACTACGCTTGCGATAAGTGCTGCCTCATTGATGATGGCGGGCTGTACATCGACTAACGCGATGTCTCAAAAAAGTAAGGTCAATCCTGATGTTAAGAAGACTGTGCCATCGGTGTTGATCAATGTGACGTCAGACAATGAACAGGTTCAGCTAATGTCAATGGTGCTTACCATGCAATCAGCACAGCAGGGAGCAAATACTCGCGTTCTGCTGTGTGGGCCAGCAGGTGATATGGCGCTGCGAGAGGCACCTGATAGTGTAACAACCGGACAGCCACCTAAAAACATGAGCCCACAAGGTTTGATGCAAATGGTAATGAAGAATACCAATACTAAGGTTGAGGTTTGTGCACTGTATCTACCCGGTAAAGGCCTTGATCAGTCAGCATTGATTGATGGCGTGAGTGCGGCTGATCCTGCCGAGATTGGTGCATTAATGGTAGATAGTACAACTAAGATTATGAGTTTTTAACGCTTTATAAAAAACGCTTTATAAAAATAGTAAAGCAGACTCATTATGCTATGAATAGACAGGATGCGATATTGATTATCGTGTCCTTTTTTTGTAGTAATCATCTGAGCCACCAGAACTGCGTTATAATCCTAGCCAACCCCTATACATTCTAGTTCATAAAAGGTTTTAAGACATGATTAACACTAAGATATATAAAGCCATTTATACCTTAGCTGAAGAGCTGTTAGAAGCAGATCGTATCGGCAATCAAGCGGCGTTTGATGGCTTTTATGCAGATCTAAAAGCCATTTGTACCGATAATGAAAACACAGATAAAGACCATCCAGAGCAATGGGAAACACTGGCTGACTTTACAGAGGATTTAGATGAGGCATTGGTTATTTATGACAAAGCGCTCGTAAAAGCAAAGGCGATTAACTCGAAAGATCATCTGTCATCGATTGCTTTTTCTATGGCGGTGTTACAGGTTGAGATGGGTGAAAAAGAAACTGCCATCCAAAGTTTACAGAATGCCAAAATCACTGCCAATAAGATTGAAGATAAAGAGTTTAAAGTTGAAATAGATGAGCTACTGACCAAGTTATTGGCTGAATAATCTACATTGAGTAGGAACGATTTGATATGCAAGACATACCTATTGCGATTATCGGTGGTGGTTTGAGTGGGCTATATGCGGCGTTTTTATTAGAACAAAAAGGCATCGATTATATCCTGCTAGAGGCTCGTGATAGAGTAGGCGGACGCATCACTGTTGCCAAATCATCAGCAGGTCAGAATGCTAGCAGTCAAAGTATCGATGATGACAGATCAAATGACGGCTTTGATTTGGGGCCGTCTTGGTTTTGGCCAGAATATCAGCCGCAGTTGAGCAATCTTATTGACGCATTGGATTTACCACGCTTCGCTCAGTTTGAGGAAGGCGATATGATGGTTGAGCGCACCGCCAATCAGCCACCTATGCGTACGCAAGGCTATCAAAGCTCGCCACTATCTATGCGTCTCGTGGGTGGAATGGTGTCTTTAACTGATGCTTTGTACGCTCGCTTGGATGCCAAGCGTATCGTAACGGGACAGATAGTAAGGCGCTTAACCAAGACTGGTCAGCATGTCGAAACTGGTAAGCATGTCGAAACTGGTAAGTATATAGAAATAGAAAGTGAGTGTGGCTCTGATCATATCAATGCTGGTCAAACAATCACTTATCGAGCGCAGCATGTGTTACTGGCATTACCACCTCGGTTAGCAGCGAGTAATATCGTATTTGAACCTGCTTTACCGCAAGATTTAGCGATCGAGTGGCAAGAGACAGATACTTGGATGGCACCACATGCCAAGTATGTGGCTGTTTATGACACACCGTTTTGGCGAGATAGCGGTCTCTCGGGGGCAGCACGAAGTATGATAGGGCCGCTGACTGAGATTCATGATGCTTCATTAGCAACGGGTGAGGGGGCTATTTTTGGCTTCTTTGGTGTTCCTGCTCATATACGCCAAAGTGTCTCAGAGATGGATCTAAAAGCGCATTGCCGCGCGCAGATGGTACGTCTATTTGGTGAGCAGGCAGGTAAGCCAACGGCTGAATATATCAAAGACTGGTCTCAAGACGCATTTACCGCGACCACTGCTGATGCGAGTGGCTCAGGTCAGCATACTGTAGCACCGACTGACAAGCCAAAAACAGGCCTGTGGCAAGATAGCCTAACGGGTAGCGCAAGTGAATGGTCGGAGGCGTTCCCTGGTTATATCGCTGGGGCCATTGATGCGGCAAACAAAGCGGTACAAGGTTTACCTGCTACTATTTTGCGCCAGTAATTGATGGCGCATAAGCTCGCAATTCTAGGTTTCAGCTTTTTCAAAGTGAATTGAC
>NZ_JBQSVL010000047.1:0-23458 GCF_052376215.1 Psychrobacter sp. AOP7-B1-24 | reverse complement strand
CATCAACCAAAGTCTGCGCCAAAGTGCTATAAAACTGTGGCGCATTATCTTTTGTATAGCTAGCTGAAAAAGGCAGTATTTTTGCCTGTCGTCTAATAGGCTGCTTGGCTAAGTAGTGGGCACGCTTTTCACAAAATTGTTTGTGGCTGTGTTGAAAGTCATTAATGTCGCTGCATTGTTCCGATAGCATCGCTTTAGGCTGTTCATCGAACCATGCGCAAACTACTTTTGGCGTAGGTTTATTCTGACTTTGATTAAATAGTTTTCGCCCCTCCATATAGGCTTCAAACAGTCCTGTCACCAAGTCAGGGGTCAAGGTTGCAGATGAAAGCAGCACTCGCGTACCAAAGAGTCCAGCAAGGTGTACTAAACGCGACAGCGCAGGCAAGTCCGCTTGATCAAAGTCATCAGGCTCATCGAGTATTAAGTCACTACTGAGCAATCGCAGCATGGGGGCAATATATTTACCACCACGTTTGCACTCAGAGGCTTGGATAATATGGTCAACGGTGCATGTCACGATAGGCGCAAATATTAAATCGCGTGCTTTAGGGCTAGCGATGACTGTATCGAGATTCAGTGCCTCATAGTCTTGATAGTCAATGTCGCTATCAACGACTTCATCTAACAAATCTTCGCTAGATTCACTACCAAAGCTTGTAGATTCATTATCAGGTTCATCGTCTTTGTTATATTCACCGATAATGTCAGTAATATCACTATTCTTATTATCGTATGCTAGTTCAAACAGTTTTTTATTAGCGCTACCTCCTACCAATATGGCTAATTGGTCGCCTTGCAGTTTTAGATTTTTACGAAAGCTTAAACCGGTCTGCAAGGTTAGAATCCTTAGCCCTAAAGCGATAGTAAAGCGTGCCCCTTTTTTTGGGTCAGCTAGAGCGTACATGATACGTGCATTACCGATGGTTTTACCCGCACCTGTCGATGCCATATTAACTCCAAAAAACCCATGCTCGCGCGTGGCCTCTTGCAAGCTAAAGGTCATCTTGAAGGCTTGGTTCTGCCATTTAAAACGTTCAATCCCAGTAGGTTTAGCTAATGGATCATGATTGCGCAGTGTCGGCATTTCATTAGCAATGATAGGTAGCGCACGGCAGAAATGCGCCGTAAAAGCACCAACGCCTAATAAGTGCTCTTCAAGAGATTGTTTAACAGTTGGTATACTAGCTGTACGGTCAGTATTGGCGGCTAATTTTTTAAAGCGACTATCGACTTTGATACAGCGTGAGTCGTTTTCTTTTAAGCTAGAATAATTGTGGTCACCCACCATTAAACACAAACGGGACAAATGCAATAAAAACGGGTCGCTAATGGCTTTTTTATTCTCAGAAGCTTGCTGACTTATCTGTATTAATGCCGGATCGTTTAAGGCTTTTTTAGACCAACGTCTGATATTTTTTTGCCAAACAGAACTGTTAATCACTAAATGCTCAAATTGCCAGAAGTCTTTTAACTGTGTTTTGCTCATTTCTTCTAACGACTTAGGGTTTTTTACCCAATAGTCAAATGCCTCAATTTTTGAGTAAAATTGATTTAGATCTCTTTTGATCTCTAACGTATTTTGGGGCAGTTGCAAACGTTGGATATCTTTAGAAGGATAGAAGACTTTTTTAGCCGGTGGCAAACGATGATGAGTAACAATTAGCCACGCAACCCACTGCGCTAGGGGCGGCATCGGCTGAATATCAACGGTATTTTGACTTGCACTAGATAATAATTGTTCTATGTCGTGGCTTTCTAACCATTTGTCTAATTGTATAAACCGGTTAAGCCACTCCTCATCGGTATTGCAACCTTCAATTATTAGCTCAAACAGTTTTAATGATATCCACTCATGACGATAAGAGTCACCTTGTTTACTACCTTTTATGAGTTTGTTTTGAAAACCAATGGTTGATTTGCCAATATCGTGGAGTAGGGCTGATATGGTTGCGATGACTTGAATACTACTGGCATAAGCCCAATCGTTTTCCCATTCAGCGTGCATGATATTTCTTTTGGTACGGTTCACAGGTACCACACCCACCTCATTAAACTGACGTTTATTACCCACCACCCATACTAGTTCCGTCAGCTGGCGCGTTTTATTACGGTGACAGCTCACCGCTGTCGATTTAGTCGCTGATTTACGCAAGAGTTGCTTAACGGTTTTTAGCCCATCTTCTGTAATAGCTGTCTGCCAGACATTATCACCAATGCGATTGGCAAACGCATCTAAGATACGCCGAGTACGTTTGAGTGATTTTTTTTCACATTGCGAGACAAAGGTAACTATCATTTTTTATACCTTCCAATCAGTCGTCACGGCCAATTGTTTTACCACTTCAAACTGATAATCTAGTGCTTTATGTTTGGTAAACATATTCAGGCACTCCTGCCGAAACTCTTGCTCACTCATGTTCTCACTTGCGCAGATGAAGGCGAGCGGTAACACTAAGGCGTCTTTAATAATATCGGCAACATCAAATACCAGCGCACCGCGCCTTGTCTTACCATGCATCACCGCAAAGCCGTGCGGTATGCCAAGCGTCCATGCTGTGGTAGCACCAAGCCCATAAGCCAAATAATTGCCATGATTAAGGAAACCGTTCGCTTTATCGATACCATCATGCTCACGGCTAAAGCCGTCATAGCCCGTGTTTTTTGCTGCCAGTTTGTATAGCTGCTTAGTTAAACGAGCTTCGAGTTGCAGTAAGTGCATAACCTCTGTTTGCTTAGCGATTTGATTAATATTATTATCGAGCAACTCCTGTATTGCATCGATACTGCTATCAAAGCCCCAGCGTTTTAGATCGCTGTCTTTATTCCATACTGCTTGTAGATAAGCGAGACGGGCATGTTGCAACTGCTTTGCAGCAGCAAGGCGCTTGTCATCATCCCACCACCAACTCATCCAACCCTGAACGTACTCAGTCGGTCGGTACTCACTTTGCGGTGTCATCCATTCGATAAATATTTCACGTTCTGCGCCCATAAATAAAGGTGAGCCACCACCACCGCAAAACCCCACCAACACACCAGCTTGTGACAATAATCGCATTGCTGCCTGAGTAATAGAGGTACCGGTACCTAGCAAGATAGAAGTGGTATTAGCGATCGGAATGTTATAGTAGAGATTGGCTTTGTCATCTTCAGTTAGATACAGCACACGCCCATCTTTTTGCATAACTCGGCAATGTGAAAGGTAATAAATGTTGGCACGTTTGGAGTGCAAAATGGTTTTGAGGTCAGATGATGAAAAACTGTTGTCGGTATACGCATTAGTAGGTTTCGACATAAAAATCCCAAGAGGAAAAAGCTATATTTAAGATAGGGTTTACTTTACTAAAAATATATTTACAAGACAATAGTTTATGTTTTTTATACGACAATGAATGTCGTCAAAAATACAAAAAGCAATAAAAAACCAGACAACATAAGTTACCTGGTAATAAGTTATATCTGCAAGAACATCTAATGGATAGGGACGACCATAGTACTCGCAATGCGTAGTTGAACAGACCTAGGATGATTTCTGCTTCCATTTTCTCAGCCTCTACCATATCAAGGTAGGTCGACTAAAATGTATGTGATGATATTATTTTATAGGCAGTGATTTCGTTAACTGATCATTAGAGTTACCAGTAAATGTGGGTTCTGATTTATAAAGGCTCAAAAAACATCACGCTAGCCTCAGTCGGAGCATGAGGCTTATGGTCAGTATTCTTAGGAATAACGACCATTTCACCAGCATTCACTTCTATAGTTTTGTCTTTTAATATAATAAATAACTGTCCTGACAGTATGTGAAATAACTTGTCTTCATGTTCGTGATTATGCCACTCGTATTCGCCTTTTAGTTTGGCCAGTTTGACGGTCAACTGATTAAATTGTGCAATATCAGTAGGTTTCCAAAATGCTTTAATGTCATCCAGTTCATTCTTTATGTTGGCTATAAGTAGGCTCATTATTACTTCATCCTGATATATTAGTTACAGTTATCTATATTTGATTGATAATCATTTACATTAAAATGATTGTTTATTGCTAATAATGCTATGATTACTTCAAGAGTTGAAATTTTACGACTCATTCAAATGAATCTGTTTTATCTGGATGTAATAAAACATCTGTTCTCTACTCACTCAAACCACATCCTAAAACATTGTGATTATATTTTTATGGCAGACCTGAACACATTTTATGACCACTATCAGACCAAATATTGGGATTTTGATCGCCCTGATTCTGATTATTTGATTAAACGTCCAACTTACGATGGTAGCTCTGGTTATGGTGACTTGCTGAGCTTGCATAACGGTATTGTGCTCGGCCGAAACTGCATCACGGATGAGCAACCTGTGGTTGAACCGGCTGCGCCATTTTCTTGTGATGTTGGCATGCATTTGGTTGTAGATGCAAACTATACGTTACATGCTAGTAATTTACCTACCGATACAAACATCCACTCGAAGCAAGTTTGGCGACGATCAGGAGATTTTGGTGATATAAACTCTACTACCGATACTGAGTATTTGCAGAGACCATCCATAAATAGCCATGTAGTATCGATCGATTTTAATCAAGAGCTACTGTCACGTTGGGCAGAAAGCTTCGATTTGCCGGCTTGGTTATTGCCAGCTGACGATCAAGATCCTGAAATGGTTCAGGTCCGTTTATCAAATCAGCCACGGCTACTTGCTCGCGCCGCTTATATCCTCTCACTACCTTGTTACACTTTGAGTGATCGCTTGACTTTAGAGAGCCAAGCGTTACTTCTCTGTCAAGACATGCTAGGTATTCAGGACAAATCTGGTCGATTAATAAACCAAAAAAGCCAAATTGATCACGCCGTTGATATTATTCGCCAAGAGTACAAGCATAAGCTAACAATCTCCTTGTTGTCTCAACGAGTGGGTATAAACGAATGCTATCTAAAACAACAGTTCAAACAACAAACGGGCAAAACAATAGGTCAGTTCATCCGTGAATTACGTATGCAGGAAGCAATGCGTTTATTGTTAGATGAATATAAAAGTGTTCAGGAAACGGCATGGTATGTTGGCTATCATGATCCCAGTAATTTCAGCAAAGCATTCGCCAAATTTTATGGCGTCACTCCCACACAACTTATCTAGTCGGCCTATTTATGTCAAGCTGCTACTATTCTCTAAAATACGCTAAACAGGCCTTGAATACAGGCGAATTATTTACGCCAACCTCTTGCTGTGTTTGAGTTCATCTGATTTTTTGACATTGGAAAATGATTAGATGCCATTCTGAATAAGTTCCCTTATTCACCGTATAACTTCCCAGTTTCACCTTATACTCAATGTATCTATTCAAACAAGCATAGTATGATTGATTCTCATTTATACTTTAATGAAAAAATTCCCAGCAAATTGCTTTATAGGCTTGTGATGGTGTTCTGTAGAGTAAAAATTCATTCGTATCTATATAAGTCAGAAGAGTTTCAATAATGCGCTTACTATTTTTGTTACTCACTTTACTCTGTGCTATTTCTTTAATGCTGGGTTCAAAGCAGACGTCAATTGTCGCGCTCTTTAATTTTTCAAGCGACGCATGGTTGACCATCACGGCCAGCCGTATACCGCGATTGATTGCACTGCTTTTAACAGGGGTAGGGCTGTCTGTCAGTGGCGTTATTCTGCAACACATTGTGCGCAATAAGTTCGTCGAACCTGCCACATCAGGTGGTTTGGATGCAGCCAAGCTTGGTATTTTGGTCTCACTAACGATGCTTCCTAGTGCCAGCACAAGCAATAAAATGCTATTTGCTATGCTCTTTTGTTTTGCAGCGAGTCTACTTTTTATTTTTATTATCAGTCGTATTACCTTCAAAAACTCTGTGCTGATTCCTGTACTCGGGTTGATGTATGGCAGTGTGCTGAGTTCGATAGCTGAGTTTTATGCCTATCAGCATAATATTTTACAAAGTATGCAAGGCTGGTTGTTAGGCGATTTTTCAAGGGTTGTTCAAGGTCAATATGAGCTTATTTATATCATTTTGCCCATTATTGTATTGGCTTATCTTTATGCGCATCGTTTCACGGTGATGGGCATGGGTGAGGAAATGGCAGCCAGTTTGGGATTGCGTTATGCTGCGACAGCTGCATTGGGGCTTATCTTAGTGTCGGTAACCGTTGCGGCATCGGTTATCACTATTGGCGCGATACCTTTTGTTGGTCTTGTCATCCCTAATTTAGTCGCTCTGAAATATGGAGAAAATTTGTCAAGAACATTGCCCATCGTTGCACTGGGCGGTGCTTGTTTACTACTCATTTGTGATATTTTTGGGCGAGTCATTATCTATCCTTTCGAAGTCCCTATCGGACTTACTGCTGGTGGGGTGGGCGGTGTGATTTTCCTCATGTTGATTATGAGGGGTGTCAAATGAGCCAAGCTGTAAAAATATGGACGATGCTGCTACTGATTCTTCTTTTGGCGCTTGTTTTCTTATTGATAGGCTCAGGATTAGATTTTGATTATTTGATTCCGAAACGCTTTATGCGTCTAGTAACCATTGTACTTGGTAGTGTCTGCTTAGCTGTTTCATCCATTGTATTTCAAACCATTGTAGGTAACCGTATTTTATCGCCTTCAATTATGGGGTATGAGGCTGTTTATTTGCTGTGGCAAGCGCTGTTGCTCTTGGTTATGGGTACGAACGGGCTGATGATGCTAAGTGTCAGCGGTAATTTCATCGTATCCATCATGTTGATGCTGGTGTATTCGTGGGCACTGCATCGTTTGCTGTTACCTCGATGCAAAAGCGATGTCTTTATGCTGCTGCTATTTGGTCTGGTTTTGACAATGGTCATTGGCACGGTCACACAATTTATTCAACTTCGTATCAGTCCAGGTGAGTTTTCGGTTTTTCAAGGGTTAAGCTATACCTCCTTTAATAGATCCAATCCTGAAACCGTTTGGTATGGCGTACTAGCGGTAGCAACGGTGTTATGGGTGAGTCGTAAGACGTTACCTGTTTTGGATGTGATGGCTCTCGGTCGTGAGCAATCGATGTCACTTGGTATCAACCATGCCAAATACGTCAAGTTGTATTTGGCTTTGATTGCCATCCTCGTCGCTGTGTCAACCAGCTTGATTGGCCCCACGGCCTTTATGGGCGTGTTCATTGCCAATATAGCTTATGCGCTTGCAGGAAGTAGTAAGCATAAAGTTACATTACCTATAGGTTGTGCGGTCTCTATAGCCATATTTTTGATTGCACAAATATTCGTTGAGCATGTTTTTAACTATAAAACCAGTGTCAGTATTCTTGTCAATCTGGTGTGTGGTATCTATTTTCTGGCATTGACTGTTCGTACTAGAGGGATTACATGATTACCGTTAGTAACCTCCATAAAAGTTATGGTAAAAAACCTGTGCTATCTGATGTCTCTCTGGTGTTTCCAACGGGGCGTGTTACCTCATTAATCGGTCCTAACGGTGCAGGGAAGTCTACTTTATTGATGATGATGGCTAGGTTATTGGAGCCGAGTAGTGGCTATGTGTCACTTGATGGTCAAAAAATCAGTGAAATTCGTACTTCTGAGTATGCTCATCATGTGGCCACACTGCGGCAGTCTCCGGGCTTTAATTTACGATTGACAGTGGAAGAGCTGATCTCTTTTGGACGTTTTCCGTATAGTCGTGGCTCGTTGACGATAGAGGATCGACAAATCATTGATGAGGCGATTGGTTTTTTAGCATTAGAGCCTTTACGTCACTCTTATTTAGATGAATTAAGTGGTGGTCAGCGTCAAATGGCTTTTTTGGCAATGACTATTGCGCAACAAACGGACGTGTTGTTATTGGATGAGCCTCTGAATAATTTAGATATGAAACATGCTGTGCAGATTATGCAAGCCCTACGTCGTCTATGTGATGAGCAGGGCCGTACGGTGATTTTGGTGATTCACGATATCAATTTTGCGGCCAATTATTCTGATTATATTGTGGCTTTGAAAAATGGTGCGCTTAGCTTCAGCGGAGTCTCTGCACAGGTTGTGACAGAAACCAATTTAAGTGAGCTATACGATCTTGATTTTGAAATTATTCGTAATGAACGTGGTTGCTTGTGCAACTACTTCAATTTATCAGGGGTAAAAGTATGAGTTTGAAAAAGAGCGGTTGGGTCTGGGTATTAGCAATCTCGGCAGCTATTCCACTGCAAGGATGCGAAAAAGAATCTACTCAATCTGTGCAGACGATACAAGCGCTAGACACACCTATTACCATCGATCATGAGCTTGGTACTACTGTCATTAATAATCGTCCGCAACGTGTCGCGGTACTGGATATGAATGAAGCTGATTTTTTGGATCAGCTTGATGTGCCAATTGCAGGCATGGTGAAAGATTATGTACCTCATTTTCTTGCTCAGTATAAAGATGATGCTAGTGTGGAGGATTTAGGCGCTATTGTACAACCGAATATGGAACGTATCCATGCACTACATCCTGATCTTATTTTGATGACGCCACTTCATGCGGCTCATTATCAAGAGCTGTCAGAAATTGCACCAACCCTACATTTCGATGTGAATTTTAATAACAGTCATCAGCAGCATATAGCCAGTGTCAAAAATCATCTATTAACACTGGGTCGTATTTTTGATAAGGAAGCGTTGGCGGAGGAAAAGGTCAAGCAGTTAGATACAAGAGTTAAAGAGGTTCAGACCTTCACAAAAAATCGCCCAGAAAAAGCATTGGTTGTCTTACATAACAACGGAGCTTTTAGTAATTTTGGTGTGCAGTCACGCTATGGTTTTATCTTTAATGATTTGGGTGTCAAACCTGCAAGTACCACGGTAGAAACTAGCCTACATGGGCAGCCTATTTCTAGCGAATTCATACAGCAGGCGGATCCGGATATTATTTATATTGTGGACCGTACCGCTGTCATGGAGCGTCGCTCTGTTATAAGTCCTGATGACATTAGCAACCCTTTATTGCGTCAAACAAAAGCATGGAAAAATGGTCATGTCGTTTTTGTTGATGCGGATGCGTGGTATATAGCGGCTGCTAGTCCAACCTCGCTCAACATTATTATGGATGATGTTCTCAAAGGTTATCAGTCAATCTCCTAGACATATTCTAAGAGGAAAGAGTTTTTGAACTAGGACGTGTCTTCAATTCACCCGATAGTCATCTAAATGGGCTAAAAATGGCTAAATCTTGCCAAACATCGTCAAATAGCTGGTTAATATCCCGATATTATCTGCGCTACTTTTCTTGTTTGACGGCAATTTATCTCATTTTTATCACTATTTTTGAAATGAAGACACGCCCTAGAGCCAGTAAATAGTTAAATGAGAAGCAGAAAGTTTTTTATCTAAAATTATTAATGATTATCATTTGTGTTTTTATTCGTATTTATATTTTTACAAAAATAAGAGGATGTTTTTATGTATCAACTTCAGCAGCTAAATCATAAAAGTAATGTTAAACGATGGACGACACAGACCAAACCGTCTTTCGCCCTTAATTATATTGTATCGGCAAAGCTTGCGATGGCTTTAGGTATAGCGGCTGGGACTGTATTTATATGTGTGCCATCAGCTTATGCACAGGAAGATAGCGACCTGACCAGCAGTCAGCAAGTTAATGAATTGGATACCGAACAGCAAAACCAAAATATAGATTTAGGAGCCAATCAAGAGATACCAACTACCACACTACCAGCGATAACAGTAGTGGCTGAAGGCAACGATAATCAAACCTATTCTGGAGGGCAAGTAACCTATACCAATCATGTTGGATTTTTGGGAAACAAAGACTTTTTAGAAACACCATTTAGTGCCATTAGTTATACTGATAAATTTATTGAGGATCAGCAAGCCACAGATATTAGTGAGATTATTGCTGCAACGGATCCTTCTGTTTATACCAGTGGAGGAAGTGGAGAAAATCTTGAAAGTTATTCTATCCGTGGTTTTGCTTCGAATAGTAATGATGTGACAGTAAATGGATTGTCTGGTATGGCGCCTTATTACCGCAGTTCGCCTGAAATGTTTGAGCGTGTTGAGGTACTCAAAGGTCCGTCAGCAATGCTCAATGGTATGTCACCTAACGGCTCTGTAGGTGGCTCTGTGAATCTAGTCACTAAGCGAGCAGGTGATGAGCCACTCACTCGATTGACGACTAAGTACATATCAGACTCGCAGCTTGGTGGGAGTGTAGATGTTGGCCGCCGATTCGGTGAAGACAAACAGTTTGGTGTGCGTGTAAACGGTGCTTATAGAGATGGTGAAAGTGCGATTAATGACCAAGATAAAGAGGCTAAAGTGGGCTCTCTTGCCTTAGATTGGAAAGGCGAACGTGCACGAATTTCAACGGATCTTTATGCGACGACAGAGCATGTCGATGGGCCGACTCGTGGTATTACGGTAGCATCAGGTATTGATATTCCCAGTGCACCAGATCCAGATACGTTATTGAATCCAAGCTGGGCTTTTTATGATACTGAAACAAAAGGTGCAATCACACGCGGTGAGTTTGATGTGACTGATCAAACGACTGTCTATGCCGCCCTAGGTGCTAATAAAATGGAGTTTAAAGGACTCAGTGCAGCAAAAGCGCAGGTGTATAATTCTGATGGAGATATGACTACGACGATTGGATACGTTGCTGATGATAATGAAAGAGTCTCTATGGAAGTAGGGCTGAACAGCAATTTTTCGACAGGAATGATTGACCATCAGATTGCGGCGAATGTTACTCGTTACAATGAAGAGTACAATTTAAACGCTAAGTACTTTGACGCCACTTATACCTATGACACTAATATTTATAATCCAGTATGGGAAACACCTAGCCTAAACTTTGATGTGCCGTTGTTATTGACGACTGACACAAATTTGACCAGCTACGGAATTGCAGACACTTTATCGTTTGATCAGGATAAATACCAACTCACCTTAGGTGCTCGGTATCAGCAGCTAGAAACAGAACAAACGGGAGGTATCTTATCCTCAGGTACTAAGTATGATGAAAGCGCTATAACGCCGTCAGTGGCGTTTCTTACAAAAATGACAGATCAAACTTCTTTGTATGCGAACTATATAGAAGGACTAAGCAAAGGCGCTACAGCACCAACAAGTGCAGAAAACTCAGGTGAAATATTTGCTCCTTATAAAACGAAACAAAAGGAAATAGGAATAAAAATGGATCGTGGCGAGTTTACTCATACCCTTAGTCTCTACGAAATTGAAAAACCCAATAGTTATACCGATACAGATACCAATGTTTTCTCTTATGCTGGTGAACAGCGTAATCGAGGTGTAGAGTGGGGGTTCTTTGGCTCGCCTGCTGAGAGTGTACGCTTGATGGGTGGTATTACCTATATTGATGCGAAGTTAACTAAAACAAATAATGGTGTTAATGAAGGCAATCAAGCTGCAGGTGTTCCAAAGTGGCAATCTAAAATTGGGGCAGAGTGGGATTTACCTTTTATAGAAAATTTAACGCTAACAGCGAATGCAAATGCCGTATCTAAACAATATCTTGAAAATGATAATATACAGTCGTTACCAGGTCACACCACATACGATATTGGAGCACGTTATCTAACTTCTGTTAATCAAACCCCTCTTACCATTCGAGCACGTGTTGATAACGTGATGAATAAGGCATACTGGACAACGGCATCTTACAACGATCTTGCCTTAGGTGATCCGCGTACATTTATGCTTTCAGCAACGATGGATTTTTGATTTGGATGAGGGTGTGTTTTTATGGTAGAACTGCTGATCCAAGTTTAGAAGTCGTAGACGCAGCGAGACTGGCACCATGTCTAACTTATAAAGGGTTGGTTATATAATATTTTCGTATGTATTTAGAGTAATATTATATGGCACAATATTTTTTAGTAAAAAGCTACGACACAAATTTATGTGTCGTAGCTTTTTACTTGTGCTAACAGTGATAGTAGGGTTCAGCTTAAAGGACTTGAGGTAATGCGAGGTTATGTCTAAATACAATGATTGGTGTGTAGTGGTCAACTAATTTAGGACACCTGATAAGAGGTTTTTGTTAAAATAGCGTCTCTCTGTTTCTAATGGTGTTAAGTAATTGTTGAAAGTATGGGGTCTCACAGTTTGATAATAGCCCCAGATATAGTCAGTGATAGCACTCTTAGCCTCAAAGATATCTTCATAACCACCCTTTGGCATCCATTCCGTTTTAAAGCTTCTAAAGAAGCGTTCAGTTGGCGCGTTGTCCCAGCAATTACCCTTTCTGCTCATGCTTTGAATCATGCCGTCACAACTAGCCACGGATTCAGCAAATGCCTTGCTAGTGTAATGCGTGCCTTGATCCGAGTGAAACAGCACCCTACTGGGTCTAAGTCTCGTCTGATATGCCATCTGTAGTGCTTTAGCAGTCAGCATACTGTCAGGAGAGTCTGATACGGCAAAGCCCACGACACGACGGGCAAACAGATCTAACACCACAGCTAGATAACACCAGCCGCTCTTGATACGGATATAGGTCACATCTCCCGTCCAGACTTGGTTAGGCATGCTTGGACTAAAATTGCGCTTTAGGATATTGTCGTGGGTTTTATGCATCTGATCAGCATGCTTATACTTGTGTGTCTTTTCCTGAGAGCTTTTAAGGTGCATACTCTTCATAAGACTACCTGCTAGGTAACGTGTCAGCCTGATGTTATGCTCATTCCATAAGATAGCGACAATAGTGCGAGCACCAGCCGATTGTTTGGAGTCATTGAATATCTGACGTATTAATGCTTTGAGTTTGACGCGTTCTATATCAATAGGCTTAGTCTTAATACCATAGTAGTAGCTGCTTCTAACGACACCAAACAGGTGGCATAGCTTACGCTTGCTCAGTCGTTTGTCTTGCTCTGCAAGCTTGCTGATCAGCGATAGACGTTCAGGCTGTCCAAGGCTAGCAGAGCCGAAGCCTTTTTTAGAATGTCGCGCTCCATAGTGAGTCGTTTAACTTGTTTACGTAGCTCTTGTAGTTCTCTTTGCTCATCGGTGAGGGCTAAACCTGCAGCTGGTGCAACCCCTTGCTGCTCTTTTTTATACTTGCGTACCCAGTTATCTAGGGTTGATGCACCAATTCCTAAAGACTCTGCCACTTCTGCTACTTTGCGCTTATGATCAACGACTAAGCTGATAGCTTCTAATTTGAATTCTCGGGTATATTCTCTGCGGTTGCTAGTCATACTATGTTCCTTCTTTTGGGTTAGTATAACCTCTTAAGCGTGGTCCGATTTAATTTGTAGTGGCATAATAAACTTGGACAGTGCATAAGAGGTTTATACTACCCCAAAGAAGGAAACTAGTATGACCAACAAACGCAACCAATATACCCGAGAATTCAAACTTGAAGCCATCAGCTTAGTCACTGATCACAACCGTAGCATCCCCGACGTTTCTGATTCACTTGGCATTGGCAAATCCACCTTACAGAAATGGCTGAGTCAGTACCGTCAAGAAATGGGTGGACAAGCACCTAAAGTCGGCAATGCCTTAACCGATGAACAGCGAGAACTCCAAGAACTGCGTAAACAAGTAAAACGGCTGACTATGGAGCGCGACATCTTAAAAAAGGCTTCAGCTCTGCTAGCCTTGGACAGTCTGAGCGATTATCGCTGATAAGTCAGCTGGCAGAGCAAGACAAACAGATGAGTAAAACTCAATTGTGTGACCTGTTTGGCATGGTTAAGAGTAGCTATTACTATGGCTTGCAGTCAAAGCCGATAAATATTGAAATGGTCAAGCTTAAAGCCTTAATATGCCAAATATTTAATGACTCAAAGCAATCAGCTGGCGCTCGCAGCATTGCTGCTATCTTGATGAATGAGCATGGCATTAAGCTGACACGTTACTTAGCTGCTAAGATTATGAGAAGTATGGGGCTCATCAGTTGCCAGCTAAAAACACATAAATACAAGCGAGCTGACGAAGAACACCAAGCTCATGACAATATACTGAACCGTAATTTTAGCCCATCAGCGCCCAATCAGGTCTGGACGGGTGATGTCACATATATTCGTATCAAAGGCGGCTGGTGCTACCTAGCGGTTGTTTTAGATTTATATGCCCGTCGTGTGGTGGGCTTTTCGGTGTCAGATTCCCCTGACAGCGTGTTGACAATCAAAGCGCTGCAAATGGCATATCAGACGCGCTTAAAGCCAAGTGGCGTGTTGTTTCACTCTGATCAAGGAACCCATTACACTAGCAAGAAGTTTGCTGAATCCGTGGCGAGTTGTGAGGGTATGACGCAAAGCATGAGCCGTCGCGGAAATTGTTGGGATAATGCGCCGACCGAAAGATTCTTCAGAAGCTTCAAAACTGAGTGGATGCCAAAGGGCGGTTATGAAGATATCGCTGAGGCTAAAAGCGCCATTGTTGATTATATCTGGGGCTATTATCAGTCCGTGAGACCGCATACTTTCAACGATTATTTGCCGCCAGCAGAAAAAGAGAGACGTTACTTTAATCAAAATCTCTTATCAGCTGTCCTAAATTAGTTGACCACTACATTCCCTCTGATCAGGCAGCATTCAAGGTAGTATATCTGGCAACCCAGCAGGCCTCTAAAAAGTGGTCGATGCCAATCCGTAACTGGACGTCTGCTTTAAATCGCTTTATGATTATGTTTGATGACCGTATCAGCAAGCATTTAATCTAAACGGCAGTTACACAGAATTCGGGATGGTCTCTAAAATGATTATCAAGCTTTTTTGAGAAGCAACAAGTCTTTCTAACCGCTCGTCTTAATCGGTGTCTAAGGCGACAGTTATTACCCTCTATACCTATGGTATGCTGTTTGCCAACCTGTTTGTGATCACCTTTAAAGGCGGTTTTAAAGCTATCCCAGTTGTCCATACTGATAGAGCCATAGCTTACTTTAAGTTGCTTTAAACGTGCTCTTAGCTTCTTAGCTGTTTTTAAGTCACGTTTGCCCCAAACATGAGCGACAATCTCATTAGTAGCACGATCATAAGCATAAATAAGCCAAACTTTACGCTTTTTGCGATACACGTAAGTCCAGAATTCATCAACCTCTAAGCGTTCATAGTAGCGCTTCTTAGGCGTAATCTTATAAACAGATGAGCCTATAGTACTAAGCACTTTACCAATACTAACTGAGGCTATAATAGCAATATCTCTAACACCGCAGCCTCTAACTGTCATGAGCCGTATAAGCTCTTCCACTTTAGAGTGACAGCCGTTATAAGTTAATGCATGGTCGCCAATAAACTGACGTTTGCAGTCCTTACATTGATAATTCTGCTTGCCATAGCTTTTTTTGCCATTTTTCTTTAAACTGGGACTGTGACAGTCGGGGCAGCTGATATCTATTTGTGTCTTCATAACCTCAAATATATCATCTTGCTTTGGCTGTCACCCTCCTTTATTTCTTCAGCATACTTTCTGACACACCACCGAATTATGAAGTTATAAAGCCAGTACCGCATTAATCGAGCTAATGCAGCACTGGCTATTTTGTTAAAAAGTACTTATTAGCTTATGATTAAGCCTTAGTCTTTATAAAATTGGTTACTCATCATTCTCATAACTGACGTTTTGATAGTATTCTGGCGTTAGGTTAATAAAGCGGGTAAATTGCCCTTCAAAGCCCAAACGTATGGTGCCGATAGGGCCGTTACGCTGTTTACCAATAATGATTTCAGCCACGCCTTTATGATCTGAGTTTTCATTATAAACCTCATCACGATAGATAAACATAATCAAATCGGCATCCTGCTCAATTGCACCCGATTCACGCAAATCCGACATGATAGGGCGCTTATTAGGACGGTTTTCTAGACTGCGGTTAAGCTGCGACAAAGCAATAACAGGGCATTCAAGCTCACGTGCTAGCGCCTTGAGACTCCGTGAAATCTCAGAGATTTCTCCAACACGGTTGCCATCTAAGTTTGGCACTTTCATCAACTGGAGATAATCGACGACGATGGCGCCAAGTTTGCCATCATGATTTTTGGCGATACGGCGGCAGCGTGAACGCATCTCAGAGGGTGGCAGCGCTGTACTATCGTCAATATAAAGGTGCTTAGATTGCAAGTGTTGAATGGCGTTCATCATTTTTGCCCATTCGTCTTCATTCATTTGCCCAGAACGCAGATGCGTCTGATTAATCGCGCCCCATGAGGACAGCAAACGCATGACGATAGACTCAGCAGGCATCTCCATCGAAAACACCACAACAGGCAGATCTTCATTGAATAAAATCCCTTCCGCCAAGTTCATGGCAAAGGTGGTTTTACCCATAGAAGGACGGGCGGCCACAATGATTAAGTCGCCTGCTTGTAGACCTTGCGTTTTATTATTTAACTCAGCAAACGGCGTTTGTAAACCAATCATGCCATCGGGATTGGATTTTAGCTCTTGAACCTTATCAATAACGTTGGTCAAAACAGCAGTAATACCCACAGGTCCACGCTGTTCGGCGCGTTTATTATGTTGCTCATTGATGCTAAATATCTTACCCTCAACACTGTCTAAAATATCACTGACGGTCTGGTCTTTAGGGTTATAGGCGAGCGTGAGCATCTCATTGCCAGTCGTAATCAATTGGCGTAGAGTAGATAACTCACGTACGCGCTGGGCATAGGCGGTCAGGTTAAACAAGGTCGCAGGGCTTTGGCTCAAAATATCTGCCAAGTAGCTATCGCCGCCTGCACTTTTAAGGAGTTTTTGTGCTTCTAGCCAGTCGTGTACCATGACCGTATCGTAGGGTTCATTCACTGCCGCTAAATGGGCAATAGCATCAAAAATATACTGATGTCGCCCTGCATAAAAATCATCTTTGGTAACGATATCAGCAATCTTGTCGTACGCCTCTTCGATACTCATTAAAGACGCGAGTAATGCCTTTTCAATATCGATATTGTGCGGCGGTGTCTGATTGAGTAAGTCGTCGGTTTTTTCGTTGTCTGCCATGAGTGCCTAATGTGTCAAAAGTCGATATAAAAGAGGGTGTAAATGGGTATTTGATATAGGAGTTTAATTGGGTGCTGATACAGCAAATAAAACGCCACGCGCCACTATAATTGAAGTACCAAAACCTGATCTCGGTGTTGACTGGTAAATGCTATAATGAAAAGCGAAAGTTTAACACATAATGTGCTTTTTTCGGCACCGATAGACAACTATCTATCCTCGATGAGGATTATGATAAGTCAAAAATTATCTATACAATATAAGTGTCAGCACTTATTTTTCCCATAAAAAATACAATAAAATTCAAGACTTAATATGAATATAAAGGCGTAGTTACTATGCAAGATATACAAAAAAAATTGCCACTATTAATCACAACTGGTGAGCCTGCTGGTATTGGGATGGATATCGTGCTGCTATTAGCGGCTGAGGGTAAATTGCAGGATTTTGAACGCCCAGTTTGGGTCACCGCCGATAGCACCGCTATGACAAAGCGCTCAGATGAGTTGGTTGCAGCTGGCGTGCTGACAAATTCACCTATCTGGCAAACTATTGATATGGATGCCAACGACTTTAATTTTAACTTTTTAGAGCAGATGTCGCAGCAAAATACTGACGTTGATAGTGCTTTTATTCTGCTTAATATATCTTGTGCTGAACCAGTTGTTTGCGGGCAAATTAACACTCGCAATTCGGCAATGGTCGCCAAGCAGTTAGACATTGCCCATCAGTTGGCAACTAATAAAACAGTTGCTGCTATCGTCACTGGACCATTGCAAAAGTCCGCACTGATAGATGCTGATATTAAACTGCTCGATGGCACTATGTTTAGCGGTCATACAGAGTTTTTTATGCAGCAAAGTGGCTGTGATAAAGTCGTCATGATGCTCGCCAATCAAGCAATGAAAGTTGCGCTCGTCACTACGCATTTAGCGTTAAAAGACATTCCTGCTGCCATCACCATGGATAATGTACGGCAAACGGTACAAATTGTCATTGATGATATGCGAGAGAAGTTTGGCTTAATACAGCCACGTATTTTAGTCTGCGGTCTCAATCCACATGCAGGCGAGGGCGGGCATTTGGGTACGGAGGAGATTGAGATTATCAATCCCGTGTTACACGAGTTTATCAAAGCAGGCGTCGATATATCAGAGGCGATGCCAGCGGATACGTTATTTACCCCAAGGCATTTAGCGAACTGTGACGCAGTGATTGCCATGTATCATGACCAAGGGTTGCCAGTGCTAAAGTCGCACGGTTTTGGTGATACGGTCAACCTAACCTTAGGACTGCCTTATATTCGTACCTCTGTCGATCATGGCACGGCGCTAGATTTGGCAGGACGCGGAGGTGCGAGCGCGACGAGTTTATACCAAGCACTACTGATGGCTAATGAGATGGCGGATAAGTTGCTTATTAATAGACCTTTTGCATAATTCGGTGACTTAGCAAAATTTATGATGCAGTATTGGATAACTTTAGTGTGAGCCATGACTATTTGGCCTAATATGAGAGGTTCAATTATATCAGTCTATTTTAAGTGGTCTATTAATTGATTTAGAGGTCAGTTTTAATGGTTCCGTTGGGGGTATGCTTTCAATAGACGGATTTGAAATCATCTTTGGCTACTAACTTCAGTCCTAAAAACTCAAGATAAAATCATCGAAATATAACCACCAATCAAAGCTAAAACGGTCGTAAGCGCATAACTGACGGGGTAAGGTATAGCCGCAACTGAACTTTTTGACTCTTCCATAATGGCGTTTAATCCAGGTGTGCTATTTCTAGCACCAGTGGCGGCACCATCAGCAATGATTGAGTTAAGTTTAAAGAATTTAACCCCTATCCAGAAGGCGACGAGCGGTGGTATTAACGCACCTGCTATTCCGATTACTGCTAGCCATAATAGAGTATCACCATGCAAGGCGGTAATAACTTTAGGCCCAACATTAGCGGCTAAGACCGCCACGAATACGTTTAAACCAAAATCTTGTAAGAAGCTTCTTGCGCCTTCATGTATCGGACCACCAAACTCAGGGTTGCGACTGCGAAAATAACTGACGGCAATCCCAGCAAGAATACAACCTGCTGAAGTTCCTAATGCAAATGGGATACCTGAAATTTGGACCGTTATAATACCGACTAAATATCCGATAACCATCGCAACGGCAAGATAAATTATTTCAGACTTCATGGTTGGTAATATTACTTGTCCTCCCAAGCGTTGCCCTGCCATTTTTAAGGCCGCATCCGAACCTGCTAATCTAATCACATCGCCAAAAGAAAGCTGTGTTTTAGGACCTAGGGGGATTTCATTACCTGCTCTAAATAAAGCTTGGACAGTAACACCTCCTATTCCAGACGCGCTGAGCTCATCAATACTTTGATCTGAAATATCATGAGAGCCAATATGAATATCTGCAACTTCTATAGGCACATTGCGAGCCAACTGATCATCAGCTTCAGGACCAATGAGCTCATTATCTACAAAAATTAAATCGTGAACATTGGCTCTAACCGTAACGATATCGTTCAGTTGAACGACAGGATCATCTGATAACTCTACAATTGCGCCATTTCTCACCAAACGTAAGATAGGCGCTTGCGGATACTCTTTGACTAATGCTGAGATACTTTTGCCAACAATGTTTTTGTGAGTCACATAAAAGGCGCGTAAATCATATGGCGAAAAACCCAACGTTAACGCCTGAGGTGCTCCAGGTAAAGGATCTGTAGCACCACCATTATAATCAGCTTCAGCGGCTTTAGCCTCTTCAGCAGAGTTGTAACCAAAAATCTTAGGTAAATAGCGAATGAGTAGAATGATACCAATAGTAGATAAGACATAGCTAACGGCATAGGCTGCAGCCATATTAGCACCAACCTCTTCCGCTGTTATTCCTGATGGCGGTATATAAGCCCCACTTGATAAAGCACTCTGCCCCACTCCTAGTATGGCCGTTATAGTATAGCTACCAGACATAAGTCCTGTTGCGTATCCAGGTGCTAAGCCTACAAACTTTGCTCCAAAAAAGCAGATGATCCAGTTTAGTGACCAAACAATGACACCAATACTAATGAATGCCAAACCGCCTTTTTTTAATCCAGAAAAAAACTGAGGTCCAACTTTAAGCCCTAACGCATACATAAAGAGGAGCAGCATAAAGGTTGAAAGAACCCCTGGTATGGCATAAGTAATATCATAAGCAGATTGTGCAATCATCGAAAGCACAACCCCCACCATCAAAGTACCTGCTGTTGACCCTAAAGAGATATTCTTGATGCTGCGATTACCAATATAAGTACCTACCGCTAATGATAACAAGATAAATACTATAGGCTGATTATCTAGCAGTTGAAAAAAACCCTGCACGCCTGAAGCAGTGACAGGCTCTATCTTATCGACTATTTGACCGACTACAGTAGGATTACTCATAGTAACCTTCTATTTTTATGTGTGATGAAAGGTAGGAGTATCGCTAGAGTGTGACACTGGATGCACTTTATAATAGTCAATAGCGGCTTTAATATCACGTAATAACAACGCGGCCATATCTCGACTGATACCATGACGAATTAGAATACGTTGAATAACGGTATCCTGACGATCGTTTGGTAGTGGATAAGAAGCTATTTGCCAACCATGTTGGCGAACTTTGTCAGATAAATCATAGAGACTGAAACCCCAATCCCCCTCTTTCAGGGTGTAACTAAGAGCTGGTAGACCACCTCGTCCATCGTAAAACATTTCAAATGGACCTAACTTTGATATTTCATCTGCTAACCATTGAGCAGTATCTACACAGGCTTGTTGAACACCTTTATAACCATCAAATCCTAATCGTAAAAAATTATAGTATTGCGCAACAATTTGACCACCTGGTCGAGAAAAGTTAAGCGCAAAGGTTGCCATGTTTCCACCTAGATAATCTACATAGAATATCAAATCTTCTGGCAAATCTTCTTTTGAGCGCCAAACTACCCAACCGACACCTAGCGGTGCCAAACCATACTTATGACCACTGGCATTAATGGATTTCACTCTATCGATACGAAAGTCCCACTCAAGATCCGGTTGAATGAAAGGTGCGATGAATCCACCCGAAGCGGCATCTACATGAATAGGTATATCCCATCCTTTTTCATTTTGAATCTTATCTAGCTCTTTCGCCATAGCAGCGACGTCTTCATACACACAGGTGTAAGTCACACCTAAGGTAGGAATGACACCAATGGTATTCTCATCAACATAGTTTTTTATTTTTCCGGGGTTTGTACTAACTTCAGCACCTTCAAGTGGAATTTGGCGAAGCTCAACGTCAAAATATCGTGCAAATTTATGCCAGCAAATCTGTACTGGCCCAACAACGATATTAGGCTTTGAGGCATCTAATCCTGCTGATTCACGTTTTTGACGCCAACGCCATTTCATGGCTAATCCGCCAAGCATGCAAGCCTCTGATGAGCCAGTAGTTGAGCAGCCAAGAGTCGTATGAGATTGTGGACTATTCCATAAATCCGCTAAGATATGAACACAACGCGCTTCAATCTCAGCAGTTTGTGGATATTCATCCTTATCAATCATGTTTTTATCGACACACAAATCCATGAGGTCATGAACCTGATCTTCCATCCATGTCGTACAAAATGTAGCCAGATTCTGCTTGGCATTACCATCGAGGAGTAGCTCGTCTTTTATAAACTGAGCAACAATTTCTGGCTGGGTACTTTTTTGAGGCAACTGAAATTTATTGAGTAATGTGTTACTCATTGGATCTTCATAAGCATCTTCGCCAATAGGATCTACCCGTTTTCTGTTATGTAAAGGCATAATCTAACGCTCCATTATGTGATTGAAACATCATTGTTTGTGTCGACCTAAATATATTAGACGCCTCTGAAAGTTCAAAATATGTTGTTTTATTGTTAAAAATAGTGATTTATTATCTTAAACAAATGTTTAAGTTGTCTAACTAAATTAAGTACTATATGGAACTCTAATCAAAAATTGTTAAATAAGCCTATGGGCTAGCATGACAGCAGCCTCACAATGGTCTTTGAACTTACAATATTTTGTTCAAGCGCTCATAATGGCCGGTCTTGGAATTGTCGGAGACTTAACACTGTAAGAGATTATGATGAAAAGAGTAAACCGTACCTCTAAAATCAGATAAAGCGTTGTTAGTATACTTATGGAAGCATCAAATCACTCCACCACCACAGGGATAGCCATTTAAGCCATTGTCTCTAAGATGGAGGTCTCTGAGACCCTTTTAGCATGGATTTTCAACGGTTATATAAGCTTAAAGGTTCGATGAGTGAACTAAAGAATTTGAACGTGAGAATAGAGAGATAAAGTAAGACAAAAAAATAATCCGAAAAGTCGTTATTTTTTTTGCCTAGACGAGCAAAATACTACTATCAGGGCTAAACCGCGTCTGAAGGTGTCGTAGTTAATTAATTTGAGACAACGACTAATATGCTTAGATTAAGGCTTACCTTAAATTTATGGTGGTGTGTCAGAAAGTATGCTGGGGAATAAAGGAGGGTGACAGCCGAGGCAAGATGATATATTTGAGTAGATATCAGCTGCCCCGACTGTCACAGTCCCGGTTTAAAGAAACCCCGATATTAACAACGTCACCTAAGGAAAGTAAACTTCATACCTCAGTCTTCTACACTATATAAATAGTAGCATATAGAGCTTTCTCGACTCATAAGATTTAAATAAACCCATAGTAATTATAGATATTAATAATATTTCGAGCACTATAATATTGAGGGATCCACTACCTAATAAGTTATAGTGCAGATTGTATAGGTTAACTGATCTCTAATATCGCTCTCAAATTCGGAACTGAATCTTTAACTTGATTAAAATTTGAACAATTCTTGAAGCCTTGAAAGCCCTATAGAATCAGAGAACTTAGCATAGATTTCTTATTGATTTTATCGCCAGCATACTTTTTAGAACACCACCAAATACTCTATCTAGTTAGATATTGCAGTTGATGATCACAACGCGCACTTCATGCATATACTGGTATGTCATGAAAGGCTTTGTCAGGCTATGAATAGAACTAAAACCAGATTAAGCATGAAAATTAGAACAAAGTAAATATCATGAAAATAAAGTTCAGTTTGAGCAGACAAATAGTTAAGTTGTCGGCAAATATTTGCTATTATCTACCGACAATTATTTAATCATTCGAGAGCTAGTATTATGACATCAAATCACTTGTTATCAGTGGTTGCTATTAGCAGCCTTATTGCTTTATCAGGCTGCGCTGAAAGTCAGACAATGGGCAGTACAGTAGCAAAAAGTATGGGCTCCTTAGTCACAGAAGTTGTAGGAGGCGCAGCAGAGGGGGTTAGGCTGGGTTTAGGTGGAGCACCAAAACAGACTACGAAAACTGTTGCTACCTCTGCAGCAAGTAAGCCACAAACTATACCAACTAGTGATTGAACCGCCCCGACTTTATCGGAGAGTGT
>NZ_JBQSVL010000046.1:0-23538 GCF_052376215.1 Psychrobacter sp. AOP7-B1-24 | reverse complement strand
TACTGAGGTTGAGGGTATCACTTAATTGACTTTGATAGCCAACTTGATAACTGGTTGAAGTCTCAGGCTCTAGTTCGCTATTGCCCGTTACTTTATAGCCATAATTACTGTGGTCAAAAATATAATAGCGTTCTTTTAGGTTAGGTACACGGTAACCACCACCGATGCTACTGCGGAAACTATGCTCACGACCACTGGCATCTAGATAGTTGTATTTGACTGCTACTTTTGGTGCGACGTGATCACCAAAATCCTCGTCATCTTGATAGCGGATGCCACTCAGAATCTCCCAATTATCACCAATGAGCCAGTCATCTTGTAGGTACATTTCACCCACATCACGGCTGACATCGTCTTCAGTCAGCTCACTGACTTGGTTGTTGGTCTGGGTTAACTCGTCTTTTTGTAATTGTCCACCTATTTGTAACAGGTGAGTATGATCATCAGACAGTACTAATGCAGGAAAATCAAGCTGAGCTTGTGCAAGGGTAGTGGTGATATTGGTATCACGATCTGTGGTAACCGTTTGCCCATTTTTAGACTCCGAATCACTTTGATAGTCTTCATACAATGCTTGCCCTGATAGCTTATAGGTTTTGCTACGGTCGTTACTATGCGGGGCAATATCCGCACGGGCACCAATGCTAAACCGCTGTCTGGTGATATCTTCATTGGTTTGATAATCTAGATAATTGCCTTTGGAATAGTAATCAAAGAGGCTAGTGTCGTCTTCTTTATATTGACTTGCCTCTACCCAGTATTGTGAGTTGCTGATTAAACGAGTATTTTCCTCGCTATTAACTGTTTTACTATCAATTGCTTTGTCTGATTGACCATCAGGGGTATAGCTTAAGCGTGCGCTAACCTGTGACTGCTCACTGGCATCTTTTAGCTGCGCCCATGCATCTGGATCTAAGCTTAAGCCTGCATCGTCTAAATAAGAACCAGATAGTCTGGCATGTATACGATTACCTTCATCCAATGCCCCTTCGATACTGGCTTCTACATAGCGCTTATTTGCATCGAAATTATTGCCAGATGGGTTTTGTTTACCATTACTGGCGATTTCTGTGGTGATATGTCCTTTTGTCTCGCTGATAGGTTTGGTAATAATATTAATAACACCGCCCATCGCCGCACTACCAAACTGAGCAGAGGCCGCCCCTTGTACGACTTCAATCTGTTCGATATCCACGTTCATATATTGGTTTAGATTGACGGTTGAGTTAGTACTGGCAGTAATGGGTAAGCCATCAATGAGCACCAATACCTGGTCACCAGTAAATCCTTGCATACTAACTTGATAGCCAGTTTTGCCGTGCACTTCGCTAAGATAAACATTGGGCAGAAGCGCTAAGGCATCTTTTAATGTGTGTGCATGGTTGTCATCTAGTTTTTGCCTATTCAATATCTGTACTCGTACAGGGGCATCACTGAGCGTACGATCTGAGCGGGTAGCGGTCACCACAATAGGATCGAGTTGGGCGCTTGGCATCCCTTGATCGTCAGTCGTGTCGTTGCTTATGTCATTATTGGTGTCATTATTGGTGTTACTGAGTGATGCCTTTGTTTCTAATGATGCCGCTTGTGCTGATAGTGGTGTCAATACTGATAGGGCTAATGCGATACCAATGGCCAAGGGGTGACGACTAAGTAGTGGTTGACGTATCGCTGCGTTTGCATAATTTGACACTAGGTTTGGTACTGTTTTTCGCGTGATAAGTGATTTGGATGTGAATATAGACATGAGTAAAACCACCACAATAAGAGTAAAAGATAGAAAGAATGTGTCGTCAAAAATATTTTTAGCTAAGATGTGAGCTAAAAAATGGCAGAACATAAACTGACGGCAGGTTACGTAATGAACTAACTTTAGCAACAGAACAGGGGTATATTATTACTAATAAGAATGATTATCAATATGTAAATAATAATTATTATCATTTACATTTTAAGTGAAGATGGTCATAATGTTCCTTATTCTGTGTCAATATGAAAAAAGGCAAACATCATTTACCATCAGAATTCATCGCTTTTTTATTGTCTTTTTTAATGACAAGCCCTATTGGAATGTGTTGAATATTCACAACCAGGCACTTCTATGATCAAACCCGCACATTCCTTCTTAAATAGATAGACACGAAATTATTCGTTGTGTCATTACTGATTATTTTATGGATATTACTATGAGTCGATCACTATCATTAACCCAAAAAAATACCGAGCTTTGGCAACAATATCAAAATAAAAAAACACAAGTTCCGATGCTGTTTCCGACTGAAGGCTCGAAAGCGTTAGGTGTCAGTGAGTTTGAGTTGATGTTAGCGTCACCTTTTAGCCAATATATTGGTGTTCAATACAAAGAGGTTTTGAAGCAGTTTGAGAGCTTCGGTCAAGTAGAGAGTATCGTCAGAAATGGATTGGCTGTGCACGAAAAAACCGCGCAATATCATAATTTAAAGCTTGGTGAAAAGATGGGTTTGGCGCTCAATGTTGGTGGTTTGGATTTGCGCTTTTTTATGTGGCGTTGGCAGCATATGCTTGCCGTTACTGACACCAGCAACCCAGATAAGCTGTCTTATAGTATTCAGTTTTATGATGAGCAGGGTGCAGCAATTGATAAGGTGTATTTACGTGAATTGACTGAGGATAATATCGCGCGCTGGCAAGATATGATTGCACAGCAGTTTGGGACGGTCAGTACTGATGAGCTTACTTTAACGGCACCGACCGCCCTTAAGGGTTGGCAGTATAAGGCGTTGAGCAATGATAAATGTCAAGAGTTACAACAAGGTTGGCTTGGAATGACCGATGTGCATCAGTTTCATGGCTTATTACAAAAGCTAGATATTGATCGTGCCAGTAGTTATCGTCAAGCACCTGCGGGAATGACACAGTCGCTAAATATCGATGCTGTTGCTGCTACTTTTGAGCAGGCACGAGACGCTCAATGTTCTATTATGATCTTTGTGGGTAATAGCGGCATCGTGCAGATTCAAACTGGACAAGTACATACCCTTAAGCGCATAGGCGATTGGTTCAATATTCTTGATAAAAATGAGACTAATTTTACCTTACATTTAAAAGACAAAGGTTTGGCGCAAGCCTGGTGCGTCAAACGTCCGACCAAAGATGGCATCGTGACTTGCATTGAAGGTTTTGATCGTTATGGGACGAGCGTATTTAGTGTGTTTGGTCAGCGTATCGAGGGAACGCCTGAGCTTGAGGCGTGGCAAACCATTGCAGCAGATATCGCTACAGAATATGCAGAAGATAGCCGTGTTGCATCAGACAACCATACAGCCGCTATCGTCTCTGCATCGGCTGAGCAGTTTGCCTAAACTATTTACAGTAATGAGTCACATGCATGATTAATATTGTCATTGCTTAAAGTGTGGTTGCGATTTGCTATTGCTGAATGCTAAAACAAGGAACATTTATGCTGTCCCCGATGTCTTTCTTTTCTACATCTTTATTACCTAATAACGTGCTAAGCGATAAAGTACTAAGCCATAAAAAATATGACTCAAAACGAATCATGGCCGTCACTATGGTTTTAAGTATTGTTGCTATACCATCATTGTCCGCACAAGCTTATGATCGTATTGTGGCTATGAGTCCAGATGTCGCCGATGTCATCGTTGCGCTTGGTGCTACCAATAAGTTGGTTGGTAAAAATGCAACCAATAGCAACCCTGCCTTAAAAAATGTGCCAACAGTCGGTATGCATCGCAATATCACCGCTGAGTCCGTACTGGCAGTCAAGCCCGATTTGGTGCTTGGTAGTTATATGGTGCAACCGTCTAGTGTCTATCAGCGTTTGAATGGTTTAAATGTCAAAGCCGTCAATGTCGCTCCTAAAGAAGATGTAGCTACTTTTATCAGTAGTATTAAGACCATTGGTAATTACGTTGGCAAAAAAACTCAAGGCAACACACTTGCTAATAGCTGGAACAAAGGCATGACACCGATGGCCAAAACGGGTAAGCGTTACTTGCTCAGCTACGATGGCCGTATTGTCGCTGGAAAGGGCACCGTTGGTGATGAGCTCATACGTCGCGCTGGTGGTATCAACGCTGCCAACGTTTCAGGGCTTAAACCATTGTCACGCGAAGGTTGGCTCGCTGCTAAACCTGATGTCATTATCATCGCTGATCATAACAAAGCCGTGGTCGGTGGCGTCGAGAAGTTTAGCCAACGTCCGGAAATTGCGGCCAGTGCTGCAGGTAAAAAGGGTGGGGTATACTTTTGGCCAGCAGATGAGTTTTTACGTTACGGTTTAAACTCACCGAAAGTGCTTAAAAAACTCAATTCAGTCGCAAAATAATTGACGTTTTTGACTATAGTCAAAGAATTTTAAAATGGCTACAAGGCAGCCGACTATAGATCGTACAGACATTACATTTAGGAAGGGTAACGCCGTAACGGTTTAGTAGTTCTCTGACTAACAGCGTAATCTTTAGCATTTAACCTCTTATATTTGATATAACGACACGTCATATGGCAAATACGATTACCGCGGCAGCGCCTGCTCAAGCCCGTAAACATAAATATAGCGTCTATTACATCTTTGCGGCCTTAGCATCATTGCTGCTTATTTGGTTGGGACTCGGTATTGGTTTTGGCGAATGGTCAAATCCTGCTCATCTCGATGAGACTATCTGGCAGCTGCGTTATCCACGGGTGGCGACTGCATTATTGGTTGGTATGGCGTTGTCTGTTAGTGGGGCTGCACTACAAGCCTTATTTGAAAACCCTTTAGCGGATCCCAGTTTAATCGGAACGTCAGGTGGTGCTGCGCTTGGTGTTGTTCTAGTATTGGCATTAGGGTTTGGTGGTATCGGTATACCGCTTGCTGCATTTACCGGTAGTGTGTTGGTGTGTTTATTTATTTTGGCTTGTCATCGGTTTTTGGGTGGTGGTCAAATGGGATTGCTGATTTTAGGCTTTGTCATCAGTGCATTTTGTGCTGCGATCGTGAGTCTTATTTTATTTATGTCTGATGATATGGTCTTGCGCAGTGCGACCAATTGGTTATCTGGCAGTATGGCGGAGGCAGGGTTTGTGCCGCTCCGATATTCTATTATATCTATGGTGCTTGGTTTAGTGATTTTATTACCATTAGGACGGCAGCTGGATGGTCTAATGCTTGGTGAGATGGCGGCAAAGTCTTTAGGTATTAAAGTAGGAGTGGTACGTTGTATGGTGGTTGTCGCGTCTGCATTGCTAACAGGGGCGGCGGTGTCTTTGGCGGGTGTGATTGGTTTTATTGGAATGATGGTACCGAACTTACTTGCTATCTTGTTCGGTGGTGGGCGCATGCGTCTGATGATTTGGTCAGGGTGGCTAGGCGCGATGCTCTTGCTTGTTATTGATGGTATGGCTCGCCACATCGCTTATCCAGTAGATGTGCCTGTTGGTATTGTGCTGGCGCTGCTTGGTGGTCCATTCTTTATTTGGTTGTTTGTCCGTAGTAGCCGTCGTTGATATGAGTGAGACATATGTTTAATTTACCTTTTTCCTTGACGGCAAAAGAGTCGTCTATAAACACAGAAGATAGCTTGCACAATAACACTAGCCAGTTATTGTCCATGAAAAATATTCACATCACTCATGGTGATAAAATACTATTGAGTATTGACGCGCTAGCATTGCCTAGCCAAAAACTGGTTGCTTTTATTGGCCCAAATGGTGCTGGGAAAAGCACGCTGCTGCATTCGATACTAGATCAGCATACGGGTGTCGGTCTTAAGACAGCCGGTCAAATCATGGTTCAAGATCAGCCCATCGCTGAGATACTCAGGCGCGGCCATATCGCTTGGGTTGGACAACACGAACGATTTGAGTTGCCATTAACGGTTCTGGATTATGCCTTGCTTGGCGTGTCACCCAATCTGGCATGGTATCAACATCCAAATGGTAAACATATTAGCCGTGCGCATAATTTACTTCATGATTTTGAGCTGACCTCACTGATTGGTGCTCGTGTACAGACGCTATCAGGTGGCGAAAAACAGCGTTTGGCTATCGTGCGTGCGCTGATGCAAGACACTCAAATTATGATGTTTGATGAACCGACCAATCATTTGGATATTCGTCATCAGCGTTTTTTGTTCCAGTATTTGTCTGATTTGGTTCGATATCAGTGCAGAAGTATCCTTGTTGTGCTGCACGATCTTACGCATGCTCATCGTTATATGGACGAAGTAGTATTGTTAGATGAAGGTCATATTGTGGCACAAGGGACACCTAATGAGGTGATGACTAGTGAACAGCTGAGTGCTGTTTATCAGGTGGATATTAAAGCTCATCAAACTGAAGATGGTTTGGTGTTTGTTTAGTCCGTTTAATATTTAATGTTCAGACTGAGGATACGCTCCAACTAAAAAAACCTCTTTGTCATATAACGATAAAGAGGTTTTTTCTGAAACAGAAAATGCCGTTAGCCGATACCTGATTTCGATACCTAAGCTTGATGCTTAAGTATTAAGCTACTGACGATTGTTACGCTTGTCTTCACGGCGTTGTTTATGCTTTGGACTGGTACGGTAGGTCAAATAACCGCCGATACACATGACTGCGATAAATGCGACAATGTACAAAAATATTGATGAACCAATAAAAGTAGAAGCGTCCATAGTTTTCTTCTTATTAGGGTGTATCAATAATTATGCAAACGTCCTATATCATTGTAAAGTAAACAAATTTAGTTCAGTTGTAAGTTCAAGTGAACGTAGGCGTGCGGCTTGGTTATGAATATTGGCAGTGACAATCAGCTCGTCGGGCTGGTGCGTGGCAACAAAGGCAGCAAGTTTTGGTTTAACGGTTTCGACAGAACCAATAAATGATACCGACAACGCATTGTCTACCATTGTCTTTTCTGCTTGACTCCAGACACTGTCCATATCGTGAGTAGGCTTTGGTATTTGACCTGTTTCACCGCGGCGCAAACGTACAAAGCTTTGCTGCGCTGAGGTAAAGTGGTATTGCGCGGTGGCATCATCATCAGCCAGTAATAAATTTGCCGCGAGCATTACGTAAGGCTTTTCTAAATAAGCCGATGGTTTGAACTGTTCACGGTACGTTGCAAGCGCTTGCGTCAGCATTTGCGGTGCAAAGTGTGAGGCAAACACATAGGGCAGTCCTAGGTGAGCGGCTAGCGATGCGCCAAACGTGGATGATCCTAATATCCAAACTGGCACGTTTGATTTTGCACCTGGAAATGCCTGTACTTGACTGTTATCAGTATTATCACCCAAAAAATACATCAACTCTTGCACATCTTGAGGAAAACGATCAGCATCCTGCATCTGACGGCGTAACGCCTGAAACGTCGCCCCATCAGTACCAGGTGCACGGCCCAAACCCAAGTCAATACGGTCACCATAGAGCGCTTGCAAAGTGCCAAATTGCTCGGCAATCATGAGCGGGGCATGGTTGGGCAGCATAATGCCGCCTGATCCAATACGAATACGCTGGGTTTGGCTGCCAATGTGTGACAACAATACGGACGTGGCTGCACTGGCAATACCAGGCATGTTGTGATGCTCTGCCATCCAATAGCGGTTTAAGCCAGATTTTTCTGCTTGTTGCGCGGTTTGAACCGTTTGGGCAATGCCTTCTGCAATGGTTTTACCCTCAGGTACGGGGGCCAGATCTAAAAATGATAAGGGAATGGTTGTACTCATAAGTCACCTGTTCTATAGAGTTAAAGTCACTCATGACTTTGTTGACAGTCTTATAGGCTGCTCATAACAAAATATTGAGTGCTTGACCCTTAACATAATGGGGCGGTTATTATGAATATAAAGGTAAGTGTTGGTACGAGTAACAATAAAAAGCATCGCTATTCAATGATGGCGATGCCTTTTATTATTTACTTTTTGAAACGGTCCTTTTCAAGCTTATACCATTCATAAGAATACGATTAGCTGTGTCAAAATCGCTTAGCCTACAACGTGTAGTGCTTGCACTCTTTTTCCTTGCTACTCTAATTTTTGTGAATGGTATTAGAACGTTATTAAATCAATCTACTGGCTAAACTGTTTTTGACAAAGCTCCATAAAAGCACGCCCATACTGACGAATTTCTGCATCATCACGTACCGCCATCCAACTGGTAAAGCGACCAAAGTGGTCCACTGGAATCGCGGTTAAGTTCTGATAATGGCTCGGCTCAAATGCCATTTCGGCAATGATACCAATACCTAGACCAAGGCCAACATAGGTGCTAATCACATCAGCATCCAGTGCTGCTAGTACGATATCAGGCTCTAACCCTGCCTCATCGAAAGTCTTGTCAATTGCTCCACGTCCAGTAAAACCGCCGTGATAAGTAACGATTGGATAGCTAGCAAGGGTCGGTAAATCGATAGATTCTAGGCTAGCAAGTTCGTGATCGCTTGGCACAATGACACGATGCGTCCAATCATAATAGCGATAGCACCGTAGATAATTATTGTGTAGTAGGGACTCAGTTGCAATACCAATATCAGCTTGCCCACGGATCACCATCTGTGCGATGGTTTCAGGATCTGCCTGTTGAAGTATCAGATTAACCTTAGGAAAGCGATCTTTAAACTCTTTAACCACTTGCGGCAACACGTAACGTGCTTGTGTATGAGTAGTTGCAATGGTGAGCGTGCCAATATTTGGGTTATTAAAATCAAGGCTAAGGTTTTCAATGGTGCGAATTTCAGCGAAGATGGCCTCAATGTGAGGCATGAGCGCTGTACCCATGGTTGTCAGCCCTGTTAGTCGTTTGCCTTGACGGACAAAAACTTCCGTTTTTAGCTGATTTTCAAGTGCCGCTATATGTTTAGATAGACTTGATTGGCTGGTATGCAGTACGATAGCTGCCTGACTTAAGTTATAGCCATTAATCACCGTGTGCCATACTGTCTCCAGCTGTTTGAGCTGAATTTGTAAGTGTCGTTGATTGACTACTACGTCGATTGCCATAACCTAATCCTATTATCTAAATATACAAAATCCGTCTGTATACATAAAATAAATATGTATAAACATGCGATAAGTAAACAGTGTAAAACAAAGCTATTATTCTTGTATATAATAAATAGCTATCAATTTATACTTTTTTGGAATATATATTTTAAGTATTCAAAAATGTTGATAGAATTTTTCATCTGCCAGACTGAGTAACTCGTTATCTTCTGGCGTATCTCCGTATGCGTATACAGTGCTAAAATTACTCAGATTGTATCTGTGTTCAACTAACTGCTTTTTTGTTATTCCGCTACAATCACCATTGATATAGTTGCCTGTCAATATACCGTCAGCGACATCTACTTCAGTGCATATTAAATCCAATCCATGTTTGACACACCATGGATTGAGATATAAGTCTAGAGATGCCGATACAATAACGACGACATCACCTTTTTGTTGATGCCATTTTATTTTTTCAAAAGCATTAGGTCTGACATAACGAGGTATTATCAACTCAGAGAAGGCTTCCCCTTTTATTCTAAGCTGTTGTTCACTCCTTTCTTTAAAAGCAAAGTGATAGACCTTTTTTCGAATTTCGCTACCTTGTAATAGACCTAATTTGTATTTCACAACAGTTGGTAATAAGATGACTTTACCTGTATTAATTCTGCTTTTAGGTGCTGCAAATAATAAGAATTTGGTAAAGGTATCTGTGTGGGTAATAGTGCCATCAAAATCAAATAAAGCGATATCCATAGGTGCTATCTCGTATTATTAGGGCATGGGTCATGTTAATTTTTTACACATAGCGTCTACTTAGACAGTTGTTGTATAGCTCTTTCGTACTATAGTCGGTGAACTACTCAACCACTACGGCATTAGTCTCCTTAGACATACTACTTGTACGATCTGCAGTCGGCAGCCTTGTGCCCATTTTAGAGCTCTTGGACTATATAGTCGGTTGAATAGAAAAATATTATTAGAATGTCTAGTCAAGCTAGGTGTTCTGAAGTACCATAATTGAATTTTGTTCTAATGAACGTATTTTTACAACGTAAAGCAATTTTTATCGATCCTTATTGTTAATAATCGATATCAATGATGGACAGTAATGATTGATAAAAATTGTGCGCGGTTGTGTTCTTTTTCTCAAGTGTTGGTGAGTTATTATGTCTGCTGTCAAATCTGTGCCGCCCAATCAGCCAGTTGCCAAAAAATCATGGGGAGAAGCGGCGAAAGCTTATTTAGACCCACGTGTCATGATTATGTTGTTTTTGGGTTTTTCAGCAGGTATTCCCATACTGCTTATTTTTTCTAGTTTGTCATTATGGCTCAGAGAAGCTGGCATCGATCGTGGCGTTGTGACCATGTTTAGTTGGGCCGCGCTCGGTTATTCATTCAAGTTTATCTGGGCACCATTGATTGATGCGTTACCTGTACCGTTTTTGACTAAGTGGTTGGGACGTCGACGCAGTTGGATGGTGGTATCACAGCTACTTATCGTTCTGGCTATTTTCCTAATGGCCAATGTGAATCCTGTAAGCGAAGCTGTTTTAGTTTATATGGCAGGAGCTGCCGTATTATTAGGATTTTCTTCTGCAACCCAAGATATTGTCATCGATGCATATCGCATCGAACTTGCGCCGCCATCGATGCAGTCTATATTGTCTTCTGTTTATGTGTCAGGTTACCGCATTGGTATGATTGTCGCAGGGGCAGGTGCATTATATTTGGCAGATTTTTTTGGCTCGAATGAGACTTTTTATAGTTATGAGGCATGGCGTAATACTTACTACATCATGGCAGGTGTCATGACGTTAGGGGTATTGACCACATTTGCCAGCTATGAGCCAACGGCTGAGACGTTGCAACACAAAAAGCAGAAGAGCAATCTTAAGGTGTTCTTGATTTATTCTGGTTTGCTATTAATACCAGGATTGATTTTTAGTTTGATATATCTAATCAATATTGTGATCAACAAAGTATTCAGCAGTACCCTAGCGCTAATACCATTAATGGCCATGCCAGCGATTAAGTTTTACTTTTTGGCCTTGGTTGCTTGTGCGCCTTTATTGCTGTTGTACTTCATTATCAACCAACCTAAAATTATCAATAAAGCTCCATTAGTCGCTGAAACTCGCGAAGATTACGTAAGATTGGTATTGCTGTTTGTATTCTCTGTCGTCGCGTTTATCATGGCTTATGTCTTGATTGGACCATTATTTCCAGAGTTCGAAGGCGCGTTTTCTAGCTTCCTTGTAGAAACATTACATCTGCTGATAAGTTTGGGTGTGGCGATGGCTGCAGGTTATGCACTCGTACAAGTAGGGTTGGTCAAAAAAGAAGTAGCGATGGCCACTTGGGTTGAGCCGATTTTAGATTTCTTTAGACGCTATGGTAAAAAGGCATTTTTATTACTGGCGCTCATTGGGTTATACCGTATTTCAGATATTGTTGCAGGTGTCATCTCCAACGTCTTTTATCAAGACATGGGCTTTAGTAAAACAGATATCGCCAACGCAGTGAAGCTCGTCGGCGTGATTATGGCGATTGCGGGTGGGTTTTTAGGTGGGCTATTAGCACAGCGTTTCCGTATGATGCATGCCATGATGATTGGCGCGATTCTTGCGTGTGTGACCAATTTGTTATTTGTGCTACTTACTTACAATCCAGGCAGTTTGCCATTTATGTATGTTGCGGTCATATTTGATAACTTAGCAGCAGGGCTTGCTAGTGCAGTGTTTATTGCTTTCTTATCAGCGTTGACCTCCATACGTTTTACAGCAGTTCAGTACGCTATTTTCTCATCACTTATGACGTTGATTCCTAAAGTAATGGGCGGATACTCGGGTGCTATCGTCGATAACATGGGCTATCCATTTTTCTTTATCTTTACCTTTGCGATTGGTATCCCGATTCTGGCGCTGATTTACTATGTCGATAAGCATATCGTCATTGGTGACAACGATGATATTTATGGCGATGATGAGGGTGATAATAGTGGTGGTAATAAATTAACTAAAGCTAACTCAAAATTGGATAGCTCTAAAGAGCGGCCACGTGTTTCAGATCGATGGTTGTCTTTGGTTTTTATCTCATTATTCGTTATGTACATTATTTTTAAGAACTATATATGATCGCATCGACCATTCGTCAGATAAAGCAGCACATTCAGCAATTGACGAATGAGGCTGCAAACAGCAAACTACCATCGTTTTGGCTAACGGACTGGTTATTGTATGTCGTTGATAAGCCTGTGATAGCGCTAATCACAGATGAAGGTTATCAACTAACAGACAGCGAGCTTGCGCAGTTCAATTCAGGTGTGACCAAGATGCAGGCAGGAATACCGCTTGCATATCTGACGGGTCAGCAAGCGTTCTGGTCGCTCACGTTTACTGTCAATGAGTATACGTTGATTCCTAGACCCGACACAGAAGTGTTGATTGAACAAGTATTAAATGGAATAAGTGCTCAGCCAAAGAGTATGGATGATGACAATAGACAGAAACGTTTACTGGATTTAGGTACTGGTTCAGGTTGCATCGCAATCAGCCTAGCGCATGAGCTAAAGGCAAAAAATCTTGGTCCTACAGACGATAGCTGGCAAGTGGTCGCGGTTGATTTGTCGTTAGAAGCATTAAAAGTCGCTAAGCACAATGCGGCTATCAATAACGTTGCTGATATTGAGTTTATACAGAGCAGTTGGTATGAGAGTCTGCCGACTGATGATAGTCAATTATTCGATGTGATTGTGTCCAACCCACCTTATATTGATGAAGAGGATGAGCATTTGGCTAGTTTAGTTGCTGAACCTATTAGTGCGTTAAGCGCACCTAATCACGGACTGGCGGATATAATAAATATTGTCGAACAGGCACCGAAGTATCTGCGTGTAGGTGGGTTATTAGCGATTGAACATGGTTTTGACCAAGGATCTGCTGTTCAACAGCTGTTTCTGGATAATGGCTTTGAGTCTGTGCATACGGTAAAAGACTACGGTAATAATGACCGTGTGACGCTTGGACAGTTTCAGTAAGTAGGCTTGTATAGATAAATTTGTTTGATAATAAGTTTGGAATAGTAGTGGATAAGGGTTAAATATGGCACTCTCATTAGAGGCAGGGCAGCTGCTAGACGAAGAACTGTTGTGTTATGCGCGGCAGATATTGCTTGATGGCTGGGATATTGATGCTCAGATACGTCTGAAGTCGTCTCGTGTGGTTATGATCGGAGCGGGCGGTCTAGGTTGTCCTGCTTCTGAGACGCTAGTGCGTGCAGGACTTGGGCATATTGAGCTAATCGATGATGATGTGATTGAGGCCAGTAATTTACAGCGTCAGACGCTATTTTTACCCGAAGATATCGGTAAGCATAAAGCACTGACAGCAGCGCAAATGTTAGCGCGCATTAATCCATTGATTACGGCTTGCGGTGCAGTGGCGCGGTTGAAAGAAGACAATGCCTACGAGCTGCTCAACATGGCAGCAGTAAAGCCTGATTTGCTTTTAGACTGTACGGATAATTTTGCCACACGTGATGTGATCAATCGTATTAGTGTGCGTTATCAGATTCCATTGTTGTCTGCTTCGGCAATTGCGATGCAAGGTCAGTTAGCACTGTATGAACCACATTTGAACACTGGCTGCTATCATTGCGTGTTTGGTTCAGTTGTGAGTGATACAGAATCTGATGAGCGTACTTGTGCTAACTCAGGCGTGCTTGCTAGTACGACTGCGATTATGGGAAATTTACAAGCCAATGCCGCTCTACAATACCTTGGATTAACCAAAAATCCACTGAAAAACAAGCTGCTCATATGGGATGGTAGCCAAATGCAGCAGCGATTAATGGGCTATCGACAAGATAAAGCGTGTCCAGTTTGTAGTAGTCATTAGCCTATTCTTACTGCATGACTTCATGGCTTCATGATTTTACGACTTCATGTGCTACTGCGCTAATATTTAATGATATCAGCATTTATTCTAAAACATCCTTTCTATCAGTATAGTTGTTTCTTATGAAAATTCATCGTCCGCATTTATTAAAGCATACGTTTAATGTCGTTAATCGTGTTCGCCAAACGGCGAGCGTTGCAGGTCTGTCTGCGCTCAGAGTAGCAAAAGGTGAAAAACCTGACGCGATGCTATTAAAAGACACTTTTGAACAATTGGGTACGACTTATATCAAAATCGGCCAGTTTATTGCGAGTACGCCATCTTTATTTCCACGTGATTATGTCAAGGCTTTTCAGAGCTGCTTGGACCAAACCACGCCATTGTCTTATGCTTATATCGAGCAGGTATTAAAAGAAGAGCTTGCTGTCGATGGCATGACGCTTGATGATAGGTTTGCCCATATCGATCCGGAACCATTGGCTTCCGCTTCTATTGCCCAAGTGCATGCCGCACGATTACACAGTGGCGATGAAGTGGTATTAAAGGTACAAAAGCCCAACGTTGAAACCATTATGCAGACAGATTTAGGCGTGTTGCATGGCGTGACCAAATTGCTCGAAATCCTTATGCCGTCGATGAAGTTTGCCAGTATCGCGCCAATTATCGATGAGATTCGTTTGCGTATGTTAGCTGAGACTGACTTTATCGCTGAGGCGCAAAACATTCGCGATTTTCAGCAGTTTTTGACCGTATCAGGTAACACTCGTGTGACAGCGCCCACGGTCTATGACGCGTTGACGACTAAGCGTGTACTGACCATGAGCCGTCTATATGGTGTTTCCATGGTAGAGGAGTCATTAATGCGTCAGTACTGCGCTGATCCTGCGCAAGTGATGGCAGACACGTTAAACACGTGGTTTGCCAGTTTGATGCTATGCAATAGCTTCCATGCTGACCTGCACGCAGGGAATTTGATGCTATTGACAGATGGTCGCATCGGCTTCTTAGACTTTGGTATCGTCGGTAAGCTAAAAGCAGAAAGCTGGCGTGCATGTATGGGTATGATGCAAGCCATGCAGGATAGTGATTATCAAGCAATGGCGCGCCATATGGTTGATATGGAGATGACGCATGGTGGCAATCAGGTCGATGTCGTGGCACTGGGCGATGACCTACAGCGTATGATGAAGACCATCATGGCAGAGGACAAAGCCTTTACTAGCGGTGTGCCTTTTAATAGTAAAGAGCAGGCCAATGAGCTTAATGAAATGATGCTCGAAATCGTTGAAGTTGGTAAGCGTCATGGCATTCACTTCCCACGTGACTTCGCGTTATTGACCAAACAGATGCTGTACTTTGATCGGTTCATGCGTACGCTCGCACCAGATATGGATATGTTTAGTGATCAGCGAGTACAAATGCTGGGATAATCTTAAACCATGCTACGGCTAAATACTTCCCGTAATTCAAAGCTGGTATGTACTTGGGCGACGCCTTCGATACGGTTTAGCCGATGTAGTAAAAACTCTTCATAATGTGTCATATCGCGTACTCTAACTTTGATAAGATAGTCTTCGGTACGTCCAGTGACGATACTGCAGCTAACGACTTCTTCGAAGCTCTGTATCTTAGATTCAAACTGTTCAAAGCGCTCAGCAGTATGACGATCCATACTGATCGCGATAAATACTGCCAATGGATAACCAAGCTTTTGAGCATCTGTCTTGGTGTAGTAGCCAGTGATAACGCCCGCATCCTCCAAGCGTTTAATACGGCGGGCACAAGGTGTGGCTGAAAGGTTCACGTGTTCAGCAAGCTCTGTGATACTCATGCGTGCCTGAGTCTGTAATAAGCGTAATAACTCTCTATCGGTCTCATCTATGTCGGCTAAAGAAGGTTGGGTAAAATGATGGTTTAGCATATTTTTGGATTTGTTAGAGGATTTAGCTAATTATAATTATAATTTCGTGTATTTCCACTAAAATAACCTAAAATTATACAAAATAAAGCCGATTTCTGTCTTATGAACTTTGATATTATAATGACATAAACATTGGTTATCTTGTATGAGGCAGATTGCCCCAGTCATCAACCATTTAGCTAAAAACATAAATTCCCATACCATTTAAGGATTGATTATGTCTGACCAAGCCACGCGCACTGTAGCCGCTACGACTGTAAAGACTACCCCAAAAAATGCCGCTTTTGATTATAAAAAATATCGTCCATTTGCCTTTGCACCATCGTTGCCAGATCGTACTTGGCCGAGCAAGACAATTGAGAAATCTCCAATATGGGCAAGTGTGGATCTGCGTGATGGTAACCAGGCTCTAATTGATCCGATGACAATTGAACAAAAAATGCGTTTTTTCAAAACCTTGGTGGATGTGGGTTTTAAAGAGATTGAAATTGGTTTTCCGTCAGCGGCGCAAGTTGAGTTTGACTTTGCACGTAAACTTATCGAAGAAAACCATGTGCCTGAAGGTGTGACTTTGCAAGTTTTGGTTCAGGCTCGTGAGCATTTGATTGCTCGTACGTTTGAATCATTGAAAGGCGCGAAGCGTGCTGTAGTCCATGTTTATAACTCAACTTGCCGTATTCAACGCGAAAAAGTATATGGTAAAGACAAAGCTGAGATTAAAGAAATTGCGATTGCAGGTGCCAAACTATTGCAGCAGTATGCGGCAAAATATCCTGAGACAGAGTGGGTGTTTCAATACTCGCCAGAAAGCTTTAGCCAAACAGAAACTGAGTATGCAGTAGAAGTCTGTGATGCCGTCTGTGAGGTATGGCAGCCACAAGCAGGTCAGGAAGTGATTCTTAACTTGCCAGCGACGGTGGAAGCGTCTACGCCTAATGTTTTTGCCGATCAAGTTGAATATTTCTGCCGTCATCTGGCCCAGCGCGAGCATGTGATTGTTAGTTTGCATACGCACAATGACCGTGGCTGTGCGGTTGCTGCGGCTGAGCTTGGTGTGTTGGCTGGTGCTGATCGTATTGAGGGTACTTTGCTCGGTAATGGTGAGCGTACGGGCAATATGGACATCATGGTAATGGCGATGAACTTGTTTAGCCAAGGTATTGATCCAGAGCTTGATTTTAGTAATATGAGTGATATTGTTCAGGTAGTCAGTGAATGTAATAATTTGCCTGTGCATCCACGTCATCCTTATGTCGGCGAGTTAGTATTTACCGCCTTTAGTGGCTCACATCAAGATGCTATTAAAAAGTCTCTCGACTATAATGAAAAGCATCAAGATGAAACAGAAAATGTTTGGGACGTGGCATATTTACCGATTGATCCGGCGCATATTGGTCGTAGCTATCAAGACGTAGTACGTATCAACAGTCAGTCCGGCAAAGGTGGCGTCGCTTATATTTTACAGCGCAATTATGGCTTTAACTTACCACGCTGGATGCAGATTGACTTTAGTGGTGTGGTACAAAAGCAAGCTGAAAGCGCTGCACGTGAGTTACAGAATGATGAAATATTACAAACTTTTGAAAGTACGTATTTGCAACAAGGTGCGTTTGAGCTACTAGACTATAGCGTCAATAACAAAGGCGGAGCAGTGTGCTTTGACGGTCAAGTGCAGATGCATGACGAAACCATCAATATTGCTGGAAAAGGTAATGGACCATTATCATCATTCATTGATGGTATTGCTCAGCATACTGGTAAGTCGATACATGTCATTAATTACGCTGAACATGCAATCAATCCGCAGCACAATAGTGGTGATGGTATCGATGATGATACCAATAGCGACAACAAAACCAATGCCAACGCAGCGGCTTATATTCAGTTAAATATTGATGGTGATGTTTATTCAGGGATTGGTACTTGTAGCAGTACTGTATCGGCTATGCTTAAAGGTGCGTTATCCGCCTTTGCTCAAGCAGCCAATAGTATCGCCGCTTAATATCAAAAGACATTCGTTTAATACAGCAAAAAACATCACCGCTTTTTTCTATAAGTAAGAAGCGGTGATGTTTTTTTGTATAGGAAAAAATATGGTAGTTTGAGCACGCGCTATCTCAAGGTGACCTGCATTCGATCTGCACAGAGTGCCAAGAGTAATAGCATAATATTACTTGTGTTTTTGCTGTCTAAGACTTACGCTAATGTGTATAGCACCTATTATTATATTAATATAAACATAAGGTTAATTATGGAACCTATATCTTTTGCTTCACTTTCATTGGCATCTATTTTGGCTTCGGTACCTGCGAATGGTGAAATTGTGACTAAGCCTACCATTACCACGCATATCAGTCCAGCTATTGCAGGACAGTGGGAGATAGACTTGGATAGTCCGATCACAATGACCGACCAAGCCAAAGCTAGACAAGAGACGTTAGGGGCTACTCAGCAGGCAGAGAGTGTCGAGCCTGACGTAGCTAATACAGAAGATGGCGTTTTGGTACAAAGCGAAAGGCGTATTGTTGATATTCCACCAACTACTAGTACAAACATGAGTGCGTCCACTAAAGAATCAAATCAGTGCCGTGAGTTGTATAACTTTGGTGCTGACAATGAAATGTGGGCGGTGAGCGGTGAAGAGTTTACATACAGTCGTTATTTAGTCACACACCGAGAAGAAGGCTTGCCAGTTATCGCTATTAGCACCGTCTATGATAATAATGAAGTAGATTGTTCTGGTAATCAGGTTGATCAGAGCGGTGAGGCGTTGATTGCTTTTTTGAATCATGACGGTAATCAAATGCAGTGGTGTGCAGACCCTGAAGGGAATGAATGTTTTATGAATTTTCATAAGGTATTGCCATAGTGATTTATAATCATTTGCGAGGGCATATTTTTTACCACGCTAATCTTTGCAAATCGTAAATAGCATAAGCATCCTATCTGCATACAATAAAAAACCGCTACCTTATGAAGGAGCGGTTTTTTTATTTATAGCCATAAATTATGATTTTTCTTTACTAGTGGTTAGAAGCTCTCTTTCAAGGTAATGAATGTTTTGAGCTTCTTGAACAAAGTTGTCATCGGCTAAAATAACATCGCGATGCATTGGTATATTGGTTTTGATACCTTCGATCACCAATTCATCTAGTGCATGTAGTGTTTTCGATACCGCTTGTTGGCGAGTCTGTCCATGACAGATAAGCTTGCCTATTAATGAATCATAATATGTCGGTATCTCATATCCAGGATATAGATGTGAGTCAAAACGAACGCCTGAGCCACTAGGAGCATATAACTGATTGACAGTACCAGGACAAGGCATAAAAGTCGCTGGATCTTCAGCATTGATACGGCACTCAATGGCATGACCTTGAACATCAATTTCGCTTTGGCGGTAAGATAAACCATAACCTGCAGCGATTTTTAGCTGTTCAACGACCACATCAATACCAGTAATCATTTCGGTCACTGGATGCTCGACCTGTACACGAGTATTCATTTCAATAAAGAAAAACTCGTTATTTTCAAATAAAAACTCAAAAGTACCCGCACCACGATACTTCACAAGCTCACACGCTTTTACACAGGCTCTTAAGATAGGTTCGCGTACATCGTCTGGAATATCTGGTGCAGGTGCTTCTTCTAGCACTTTTTGATGACGACGCTGTAATGAGCAGTCACGATCATACAGATGGATGGCATTGCCATTGCCATCACCAAGCACCTGTACTTCTACGTGGCGTGGATTCTGTAGATAGCGTTCCATATAAACAGTGTCATCGCCAAACCACAATTCTGCCTCCTGCTTAGCAGCTTGTACTTGTCCGATAACCTCTTCAAATCGTTCAACGACACGCATACCGCGGCCACCACCGCCAGCTGCAGCTTTAATCAATAGTGGAAAGCCAATATTACGTGCTTGCTCTTCAGCATTATGTAGCGTCACAGCACCAACAGAACCTGGTACAGTCGGCACGCCTGCTTTTTTCATGGCGTTAATAGCGGATACTTTATTACCCATCAAGCGGATATGATCAGCGTTTGGGCCTACAAAGGTCAAACCTGCTTCTTCAACTTGTTCAGCGAATTCAGCATTCTCTGATAAAAAACCATAGCCAGGATGAATGGCGTCGGCACCAGTGATTTCAGCAGCAGTTAAAATAGTATTGATATCAAGGTAGCTTTGATTGGCATTAGGTTTACCAATACAGATTGCCTCATCAACAAAACGTAAATGCATCAAGTTTGCATCAGCTGTGGAATAAACACCTACAGTCTCTATTCCAAGAGCTTTACAAGCTCTAACGATACGTAGGGCAATCTCACCTCTATTGGCGATGAGCAGTTTTTTTATCATGGGGTCATCCTTGTCGAAGCGGCAGTCATTGATAGAGTCGTTACTTTGGCATCGTGAATTTAAGTTATTATTGTCAGTGCAATATAGCTTAAATTTAGATGCCAAATGATAATGAAACCTCAATTATAGTGATATAAAGTGTGGCAAAAACAATCGTTACGCTTTATAGCGTATGACAGGTTGGCCAAACTGTACCACTTCAGAGTTATCGACTAAGATTTCATCAATGATGCCACTTTGAGTTGCCTCAAGTGGATTCATGATTTTCATGGCTTCAATAATACCAAGCGTATCACCAGCCTGTACTTTTTGACCTACTTTGACAAAAGGTGGGTCATTAGGGCTAGGTGCTGAGTAATAAACGCCAACCATCGGTGATGTCTCAACACTACCTGCTTTGACAGCTGGTTTTGCTTCAGCAGCAACGGGAGCAGCACCTGCTGCAGGTGCAGCCATCATCGTTGGAGCAGGGGCGTCGTAGTGACGAGTCAAACTAATGTGTTCATCGTCTGAGCTGATTTCTAAGTTAACCAGTTCACTTTCTTCCATGAGTGCGATCAGAGTGCGTATTTTTTCAATATCCATAGTTTTAATTTTGCCTTGTACTAAATTCGAGAAATAGTGTAACTAAATATTGTGTAGATAATTGCTAATGATACCTATATTCGTGCAAATGAGCAATCGATGTACAGTTGTTAACTGAATTTTTTTACATATTATGACGTAAGCTATTATACGAGTAAGAATTATACAAGGATTTATCATAGTCTATGTAACCAAGTAGCGCTAGTAATGGTTACTAGATACTAAGGCATGTCCTAAATTCAAACGAGTGCCCTCTAAATGGGCTAAAAATAGCTAAATTTTGCCAAACATCGTCAAATAGTTGGTCAATATCTTGATATTACCTGCACTATTTTCCTCGTTTAACGGCGATTTATCTTATTTTTATCACCATTTTTAAAATGAGGGCACACCCTAGGTTTACAGAAAGATATTAAGCCCATTTTGCTGTTAAGCGTTTTTGTTGATAACGCAGTCGTAAAGTCAGCAGGATGGACGATAAAAATAATCCTGTGATTAATGCCATCCAAAACCCTTGAGCACCAACGTCAGTAAAGCGTACTAAGTAAATACCGAGTGGTAACGCCACTAGCCAATAGCAAAATAGTGTGACCCACATTGGCACGGTGGTGTCTTGCATGCCACGCAATATACCAGCGATATTGACTTGCCAACCATCAAACAATTGATAAGCCAATGCAAAGATAAGTAGGTGCATGGCTTGTGCCCTGACGATAGGATTGTCTGTAAATGCCGCTGCCAGCTGTGGCCTAAACAGCCAAATACCAAGCATACAAGTGAGTGCAATCAACACTGTCCAAATTAAGCCTGTGGCTTGCACTTGTCGCAGAGCCATAATGTTTTTTTCACCAAAACGATTGGATATCATGATTGTCAGCGCCATGGCGACTGATATGGGTATCATGAATAGTTGGGAGGTCACTGACAGTGCTACCTGATGCGAAGCCGTTGCTATCTCGCCTAGTGGACTGATGACCAATGCGCCCAAACTAAATAAGCTGGCTTCAAAAAATATAGAGATACCAATCGGAATACCCAGTTTAAGCAGTTTTTTAATTTGTGCACGGTTAGGACTAGCAAAACTATAAAAGAATCGTGTGCTAGCAAACTGCTGCCGTTTTGTGAAGCTAGTATAAGCAGCAAGCAGTAGTACATTTATCCATAGCACAAAGGCCGTTGCAACGCCGCAACCTGCGCCGCCCATCTCAGGCATGCCGAACAAACCATGAATAAAAATATAGTTCAGCGGAATGTCTGCTAGTAAGCCGATGACACTAATGACAGTGACTGGTTCAGGTCGACCAAGTGCTTCGCAATAACTGCGTAGTACCGCATAGACGGCTAGGGCGGGGAAACCAAACGACACACCGTGAAGATACTGCGCGGCTATTGGCTGGATGTTTTCAGGTACGCCCATTATTCCCAGTATATTTGGAGCTAAATTAACCACGATAAAGCCAACAATACCAATGACACCAGCTGTCCATAAAGACTGCTGTGTGATATGAGGTACTCGGTTATGATCATTTTGCCCGATTGCTTCGCCAATGAGTGGTGTGGTAGCAATTAAAATACCAGTGGCCAACAAAAATAGAGGTAGCCACATACCAGAACCGACGGCAACTGCTGCCAAATCGAGCGCAGAGACTTGACCTGCCATAATGGCATCGACTACGCCAAGTGCTGCTTGGCAAAACTGAGTAATTAAGATAGGTAGTGCGAGCACACCTAAGCGTAAGCTGTAGCTTTTAAAATCTCTAAAGGATAATGGGAAAACCATAGTGAGCAACTTTTTATTTTTTACGGTATTTATTATGAATGAGCAACACCTGCCATCAATATAGTAATAGTGAGATAGGACGGTAGGAGTAGTGCCGACGATAATACTCCGATACATCATATGCGCAAGCTCATATAAGTGAAGTATGACAACAAAAACGAAGGCACTAAAATAAAAATAACCCGTTAATCTAAATAGGAGATTAACAGGTCATAAATAAATACGATGGTAAAGAAGCTGGGTTATAATGTCAATGTTTTACTAGTGTCCAATGGTAGTCGGTATAGACCATCATAGAGAAAGGTAAATATGAACTTGGATCATATTAGTTCTAGTGTTTCAGCCATGTTCATAATCGCTTGCCAGTGCTTTGGCTCTAGCGGAATAACGGTGAGCTGCTGACAGCCTTTTCTCAGTAATAACGAGTCTTCGAGTGCTGGTAAAAATTTAAGCTCTAAGAGTGGTATAACATCGGTAAAGGCATGTTCAAACTTAACATCGACCATGTACCAGCGTGGTTCCTCTTCGGTGGCGATAGGGTCGTAATGGCGATGTTCAGGATGAAACTGAGTCGGGTCGGGGTATCCCGCTTTGCTAATAGTCATGATGCCAGCCACACCTGACGGTTTGGCGCTAGAATGATAAAAAATCACTTGGTCACCGACTTTCATATCATCGCGCATAAAGTTACGAGCACGATAATTACGTACGCCATCCCAGCCATCTGTGCCCAAACGTTGCAAGTCATTAATACCAAAAAACTTTGGATTGGATTTCATTAACCAGTAAGCCATATTATTATCCTGTTAATTATTATGGTTTTGTTAGGGTGTGTTGAACATTAATCAGCCGTTAGCCGGTGACAGTCGTTTTAGTGGTAGCCATTCTGCCAATAAGAAAGCGTAGTTAGTATGAGTGTTTGTTACTGGTTTTGTTATTGCAGGGATTTTCTTTAAGAGAGTCTTTTTTTTAATGAGTTTAGCCGTTATCCTAGCGCTACTTTCTGCTAATGACAGCAGCAACGTACTTATAGATAAATATTT
>NZ_JBQSVL010000045.1:0-23812 GCF_052376215.1 Psychrobacter sp. AOP7-B1-24 | reverse complement strand
GGCGGCGGCTAAGCTTAATGACGGCGGTCGTATTGTCAACCTCTCAAGCACGACCACTCGCATGATGTTGCCCACTTATGGCACTTATTGTGCGACCAAAGGCGCAGTCGAGCAGCTGACCCGAATCTTTGCCAAAGAGATTGGCGAGCGAGGAATTACGGTCAACGCTGTGTCACCCGGTCCAACAGATACCGAGCTATTCAATCAAGGAAAATCGGACGAAACCATCGAAAAGCTCGCCAGTATGTCAGCGTTCAACCGTATTGGTGAACCAGTTGACATCGCCCGTGTCATAGCGTTTTTGGTCAGTGAAGAAGCGGCTTGGGTGACTGGGCAAAATATCGGTGCTAACGGCGGCGTGGCTTAACCAATCGCTGCTATAAAGCTGAGCATCACATCAGCATCAAGCTACCAAATAAGAAGCCTGTCTTAATGATGGGCTTTTTTTATCTATTTAGCTGATAAACCACCTTTCCGATAAGGTGATTTGCCTCTACCCAGCCCATTGCTGCTTCGCTAGTACTGGCAATATAATTATCGCCTTTTAGACGCAGACGCGTGATGTGGTGCTTTTGTGGTCGCTTGTCTGTGCTTTTGGACGCCAGACTGTATTCTAGCTGGGTTATTCGCTTGATAATATGACCATATTTTGGATGGTCGACTGCGACTATATCGCCCACTTCTAATTTCAAATTATCAGCTAATAAACGCCTCAAAGATAGACGAGATAGATATCTATTTGAATCAGTCAATACAGCAGAGTCTTGTGTAAAATAAGCATGATGACACAGCAATACAAAAGCACCCGACTCAAGGGTCGGGTGCATGCTATTACCAATAACTTTCATGACTTTAAACTTAATAACTTTAAACTTCATGAGCCTACATTTCATTAGCCTAGTTTAGGATATACGGTTTCTACTTTTGGCTCGTAAGGGCAAATAGCACGGTAGGTTTCTACGCCTTTTGAGTCCCAAAACGTTGTGGCAAATTCATTCACCAAATCAACCAGCTTTTGCGCGCTATCCACATCGATATTTTGCTTAGCCGCAGAACCTGCCAACATAATGTCGTGTGCCAGTTTATGAATATTCGGGTACTTTTCTAACAACGCACCTTTAAAATAATCACCCCAAATAATACGTACTTCATGCTTCACAGACTCAGCATGCTTTTCTTTGTCGGCGACCAAACGCACTAACTTAGCTTGATCTGCACGGCTGTCGGTTAATGCCTCAATTTGGTGGCAATAACGTAATACACTTAACGCAAAAATTTGCGCGGGCGTGCTGTCATAAATACCGCAAGGGATATCGCAGTGAGCAGAAACTTGGGCAAACGGTCGAGCACTATCTAGTTTTGTGAGAAGAGTATGGAGCATAATAAACTTCCTTATTATCTTGTTATTGTAAGAACTGGCTTATTTCTCGTTTTTCTTACTAAATTGACGGTATGCAATAAACACAGCAAACGCAACGGCAGCAGCAATAGCGCCATAAAACAGCACATGTACCAGCATGGACTCATTAGCCCCATGATCGTGTCCTGGATGAGCCATCGCGCTGGTACTCATAAATAGTAAAGAAAAAACGGCCATCATAGGCGCTAAAACAGTTTGGCCGATATTTTGTTTATTCATAATTTTATCCATAAAATTGAGGATGAGATAAGGAAAGTAAGTTTGCGAAGTTAAACACTATGAATCTCAATACTATAAAGCCGAGCTCAGTAGCGCTTTACACGTGCCTTATAGATTTCGTCATTCATAGATCAAGTCTTTGACTGACAATAGCGTAAAACAGCCTATTTGTAAATGATTATCATTTATAAAATAGGCTGTTTTATAGGTGAAAGCCTTATCCACAGAACACTCACCCCTCTTAACACAAAATTTTGGCACAAAAAAAGGACACCTTGCGGCATCCCTTTTATCAATCAAACTTTCTATCAATCACATACTTAAATATTGAAACTTACGCTTCAACACCAGCATCTTGACCTTTATATTTTGCGTTTGCGTAGTCCCAGTTCACTAGTTTGTCTAGGAACGTGTCTACATAGTCAGGACGGCGGTTACGGTAATCAACATAGTACGCATGTTCCCATACATCACAAGTCAATACAGCAACTTGATCATTCGCTAATGGTGTACCAGCATTGCCAGTCTTAGCTATTGATAGTTTGCCACCGACTTTGTCAGCGACTAGCCATGCCCAACCTGAACCGAATTGAGTCAATGCTGCGTTTTTGAACTCTTCACGAAATTTGTCATAGCTACCGAAATCTTCTTCGATTTTAGCTTTTAGATCGCCAGTAGGTTCGCCGCCGCCGTTCGTTGGCGTCATGCAATTCCAGTAAAACGTATGGTTCCATACTTGGGCTGCTTGGTTAAACATCCCTTGTTTGCTGTCATCTTCAGCAGTCGCTAGGATGATTTCTGGTAGCGTTTTACCTTCTAGACCAGAACCTGGTAGCAACGCGTTTAACTTAGTAACGTATGCGTTGTGATGCTTATCATGGTGGAATTCTAACGTCTCAGCACTGATATGTGGCTCTAGTGCGTCTTTTGCGTATGGTAGTTCTGGTAAAGTGATATGTGACATATTATTGTATCTCCTGGCTGGTTTAGCCCTCTGATCATTCAGAACAAGCATACGCTTACTGATATATGCTAAAGGCTAAAGTGGCTTGTTTTTATTAAAAATCCTAAAATCGTAATCAACTAGAATATTACTTAATCATTCCCTTAATGTAAACCCGCCGACATAAGCGAACGACTAATCTTGCTATTACGGATGCAAATCTGGTTTGTGTCATCAAACTTGCATCTTTATAATCACATGCTCTAAACGTATTCCAAATATTTCAACCTAAAAAACTGATCGTTAAATTTAATGAACCGTCGAAAACCATGATGACTAACTTTTGCCATGAAGTATAACAAAGTGAGGATGTAAACTCAGTTACTGAATGTTATATCACATCATTAATTACCAATGATTATAATAAATAAAACCAATCAACATCTAATATTTTATTAGTATCGTTGATTTGTTCACACTACCAATCGGATAAACATTATGAAAGATACATTCTCTCACTCTACTATTAGCACCAAAGAAAATAGCAGCAATCAAAACTTACCTGCGCAATGGGTACTCGCCAGTAATAACAAAGGCAAATTGGCTGAGTTTAAACGGTTATTTGCTGAGGCAAATCTGGATGTGACCATTGTCCCACAAGGTCAACTCGATATCGAAGATGCAATTGAAGACGGGCTAAGCTTCGTCGAAAACGCCATTATCAAAGCGCGTCATGCCAGCCGCATCAATGGTCTGCCTGCCATTTCTGACGATTCAGGGTTATGTGTGCCCGCCCTCGGTAACGCGCCGGGCATCTACTCTGCTCGCTATGCTGGTGAACACGGTAACGATGCCAAGAATAACGCCAAACTCATCGCTGACTTGCAGCCTATTCGCGCAGTGCAACCAGATGCTCCTGTTAAAGGTATGTTTGTGTGCGTACTGGCGATGGTTCGCCATGCTGATGACCCGCTACCAATTATCGCTCAAGGTCTATGGCATGGCGAGATTTTAGAGACAGCACATGGTGATGGTGGGTTTGGTTATGACCCCCTGTTTTGGCTGCCTGATTTGCAAGCCAGTGCGGCCAGTCTGAGCGCGGCTGATAAAAACAGCATCAGTCATCGTGGTCAAGCCATTCAACAGTTATTAGCACAACTGCCTTTATAACCTGTTTTGTCATATTCGCTCTCGTTTACATCCAACACGCCCTATCATAAACTAGCATAAACGTATAAATAGTATATAAAGCGAAATAGATGACATAGTAAATTTTAAGTGAACGAGTGGCAAAACAGATAATTTTTACTTTAATAAACAGATAGATTATACTGTTCTACTTTTAAAATTTTGCTGAAAGCCGTTATCTGTCTGTATAATTCACCAAAAAGCGTTATTATGCGACTGATTAACGGTTTATTATTGATATTCGATAGCATTTACAACCTCAGCAGTTTTATATTTTGTGCTGGCAGCGATTGCTACTGACACCGATATTGACGTTGCGGGCTATCCTTATCCCCTATTTATTCCAACAGCAATCCGTTGTACACGCCCGTATTTTGAGGCTCGGTTTGTCTATTACCATTTAATCCTAAGTACTGCTTAATTTTAAGTACTATCTAATCCTAAAGGTGTAATTAACATGGCTACAGATTTACAAGTCACAACCAACAAGTTATCTAACAAAGAAACCCAATTGACAGTTAAAGTACCTGTCGAAAAAATTCAAAACAAAGTCGAAGGCCGTATTCGCCAAGTTGCAAAGACTGCCAAGATTGACGGTTTCCGTAAAGGTAACGTCCCTATGTCACATATCCGCTCTCAGTACGGTGCTGGCATTCAACAAGAAGTTATCAACGATGTCATCCGTGATACTGTGTTTGAAGCGATCAAATCTGAAGACATCCGTGCTGTGGGCATGCCTAACATCGACGATGTAAAACTTGAAGATGATTTCTTGGTTTATCAAGCGACTGTTGAAATCTTCCCAGAAGTTGACGTACAAGGTATCGATGAAATCGAAGTTGAGCGCCACACTGCACAAGTTAACGAAGCAGACGTTGACACCATGATCGAAAACCTACAAAAACAACGTGAAGAGTTCGTTGAGAAAAAGGGCATGGCTGCGAAAGACAACCAAGTGACTTTTGACTTTGAAGGCTCTATCGACGGTGAAAAATTCGAAGGCGGCTCTGCTGAAGACTTCAAACTGGTCATCGGTAGCAACCAAATGATTCCTGGCTTTGAAGCTGGTATCAAAGGCATGAAAGCTGGCGAAGAAAAAATCATCGACGTGACTTTCCCAGAAGATTACCAAGCTGAGAACTTAGCTGGTAAAGAAGCTCAATTCAAAATCAACGTAAAATTGGTTGAAAAATCTAAGCTACCTGAAATCAATGAAGAGTTCCTAGAGCTATTCGGCGTAAAAGAAGGCGGTGTTGAGAAGTTGAAAGAAGACGTACGCAAAAACATGGAACGCGAAATCAAAAACGCTGCGCGTAGCCAAGTTAAGCAAGCGACTTTTGACGCATTGTTAGAAAAGAACGAGTTTGACGTACCAAACGCGATGCTAGAGCAAGAAATCGAGCGTCAACGCAACATGATGATGCAACGTTTTTCTCAGCAGTTCGGTGCTAATGCTGACAGCTTTGATAAAGACATGCTACCAAATGAGCTATTTGAAGAGCAAGCGCTACGTGCTGCACGTCTTGGCATCATCGTTGCCCGTGTTATCGATACTAAAGGCCTAGAAGTAGATCAAGAGCGTGTTGAAACCTTCATCAAAGAAGCCGCTGAGAACTACGAAGATCCAGCTGAAGTCATCGAGTACTACACCACTGATAAGCAACAGCGCGCTAACATTGAGTCTGTCGTACTAGAAGACCAAGTCGTTGACTATCTGATCGAGCAAGGTAAAGTAACTGACAAAGAAGTTAGCTATCAAGACTTGCTAGCCGCTCAGCAACAACAGCAGCAAGGCATGTAATTGATACGACAAGCTGTCTCTTTAGATATGCTGTAGTCGGTTATCAAAACTAAAATGCGCCCCTGATCAAAAGATCAGGGGCGCATTTTTTATGGGATTCGATAGCTAAAGTCAACCATAACTATCAAGTCTAAAAGCATCTTACTGATATAGTCAAAGTATTTTTAAATCGCTACAGTGCTGCTGGGATAAATTTTTCGCAGCCTCTGTGAATACAGCAAGCAAGTAAAATTTGTACCAGTAGCACTATAATACAATCGTATCGGTTTTATGTTTCTTTGACTATAGCGCCGAAAACGCTTAAACCAACACAGGCGCAAATACAGCACTCAATCCTAGCAACACTAGCCCGCGCTGTACCCACAAGCTACTACCCAATCGCTGCTGTAGCTGCTGACTAATCAGTGTGCCAACTGCATACAACGCTAGCATCGTGACCAACATTCCTGCATAAAACCCTAGCTGACCGCCCACACCAGCATTTGCTGGCATCTCCATCGCATGCGCCAACCCATGAAAGACGGCTAGACCACCAAAGCCGAGCAACGACAGCTGCTGAATGCTTGGCGTACGTGTTGTATGGGTCTGGGCAGAGAATGCCTCTTGTCTGCTTTTTTGGCTCATCAAGACCATAGCCAATACGACTACCGATAGTGATATTACCACTTCAATTAGTCCAGATGATGCAGCAAAGGCAATACCACCAATCAGCACGCCAGCCGTGCCCAATACCGCACCCAACGACAACCCTGCCGCTAATGACATTAGCCCTAGGCGAGTCTTTTTCAGTCCATAAAACAACATACCCATGCCAACTGCCAAAAATAAATGGTCAAAACCAGTTATCGGGTGCATTAGCCCTGCTTGTAAAGTCCCTAACAGCGATGACGTGTGCGCAGTGGTTGAATGAATATGACCTGAGTGTGCCTGTGCTAATGAAGGTAGCATTAATGCTGTCATCATCACCGTTGAGCCAGCCGCTATATTACGAGAGAATAGAGCCTGTGAAAAATTAGATTTTTTTGTACTTTTTATCATGTGATTTTTCCTTATTATTTATAGTCGAATGATATCAGCTCGTCTGCTTCTCCTACTGACTAAGCAAGCATGCCCTGCTCTTTAATAAAGGCGATAATCTCATTTAGTCCATCACCTGTTTTCATATTACTAAAAATAAAAGGTTTGTCGCCGCGCATTTTTTTGGCATCACGCGCCATAACTTCTAGTGATGCACCTACCATTGGTGCTAGATCCGTTTTATTAATAATCAATAAATCAGACTTGGTGATACCAGGACCGCCTTTGCGAGGGATTTTATCGCCTGCCGACACATCAATGACATATAAGGTCAAATCTGATAGCTCTGGGCTAAATGTCGCCGCCAAATTATCACCACCTGATTCAATGATAATCATCTCTAACCCTTCAAAAGTCGCTTGCAGCTCAGCAATCGCTGTCAGGTTAATAGAGGCATCTTCGCGGATAGCGGTATGCGGACAGCCGCCAGTCTCTACACCGCGAATGCGCTCAGCAGTCATGGCATCATTACGAGTCAAAAACTCTGAATCTTCTTTAGTATAGATATCATTGGTCACTACTGCCATGTTGACGGTATCACGCATATTTTGGCATAGGCGCAGGGTCAATGCCGTCTTGCCGCTACCAACAGGACCACCAATACCGAGGCGTAAGCAAGATAGAGCAGATGTCGGTACATTAGTAGGACTGGTATCTTGTAAGGTTTTTGGTTGTAGCGGAGTCAAAGACATAATGTGTTCCTTAAACGGTTGATATAGAATTATTATAAAATCGGAGCAATGTGGGTAGACCCAAGTGGATAAACCTAAGTATAGATCTATGAGCGGAACAATCGGCTGTACTGCTCTTCATGCATACTTGAGAGAATTGCCAAATTGGGTAAGTTGTTAGATATATTGAGTGATTCATAGAGATCTTGGCATAACTGTTCAGCATCTTGGTCTTCAACAACATCCTGAGCTTGGACTATCTCTAAATCTAGATAATCAATACTGTCTGGTGACGCCATCACATCATCAAAGACGTGCTGTATGTTATCACTAGCAGCATCAACCTGCGCCGCCAGATCATTTTGTAATTGCCAAAGAACGCGTTGTCCTGCCATTTGCCCTAGTGGAACAGTCTTTACCGCTGCCAATACCATGTTTTCTAATTGAGCAAACCCATAAGTGGTCATTGATTGAGCTATTGGTAACTCCCAGTGCTGAGCAATATGAGCAAAAAGTGGCAAGTAACCATCAGCAGGTATTTCAGCAGGTATACCTAGGCCCAGCACTTCATTAAGCCAAGACACCATTGCTTGTGCCAATTGCTGAGATTCAAGCACAAACTCTTTACTCTCTAAGCTCGCATGGTAGTCATGCGCGAGGGCTGCCGCTAGGGCTTCATGCCCTTTATCAAGGGCTTGCATGATCAATGCTAATATCGGTAACTCATAATCCAAGATAGCAAGCTGCAAATAGTCTTGCATGAAGTCGAGTGTACTGTGCTCATCATGAATAACGCCTGATTCAATTGCCGCTTCTATCCCTTGTGAATACGTATAGCTGCCAATGGGTAAGTTGCTCGATGCCAACATGAGCACTTGTCCAAGCTGATGATTGTGATTGCGCTGACTACCAAACCTAACCGTATCCATTATCAATGACCTACAGGTTCGTGGCTATTTGACGTGCCATGCGTATGACCGTGCTCATGATCATGTTCATGACCATGTAAGTCACTATTTGAATGTGTATGAGCATGGGAATGAGAGTGACTGTGCGAATGCCCGTGTCCTGTTTGATAAGCCCCTGTTTCAGGCTCAAACGGTACTGATGCCTCTTCAACCTGTAATCCAAGACGCTCTAACATTTGCGCCAGTACATGGTCATTTTCAAAATACAACGCATAGCCTGCGTCACCATCATCAACACTGTGGTCAAACATCAGTGGCACATGTCGATTGCCCAGATGATAAGCACCTTTCATCAAGGTGAAAACATCATCAGCAGTGACTTTAGTGACTGCCTGAGATTTAGCGATGACTTGGATCAACTCACCTGCTTCATTAATCAAGACATCATTACCTTTGAGTGTGCCTGTCCGTGGTAAGTCAACACCGACGCTCTCACCTGACACAGTAGTGGCCTTAAAACGAGAATGCTGGCGAGTATCAAAGTCTAACAGTAGATAGTCATCAGTTTGCTGCTGCTTTGCTAATTGAGCTTGTTGCACGTCACTCAAATCACTTAAACGGGTATTAAATATCTTCATCATTATTATACTCTGGCTGTTGTGTCTCAAACTGTTAGGACATAAAACACTAAAAAATCAACATCACAAAATGCTTAGGATAACAAGGCGCTTGGAAGAACAGAGCGCTTAAAATAAAAGAACGCTTAAAATAAAAAGTAACGCTGCGCCATGGGTAATACATCAGCAGGCTCGCAAGTTAATAGCTCACCATCAGCGCGTACTTCATAAGTCTCAGGGTTGATATCCATCTCAGGGCAATAGCTGTTAAAGCGCATATCACTTTTACGGATTTGACGAATACCATGTACTGGCTGAATGACTTTGGTCAAGCCAAGCTGTTTATCTACTTGCTTATCGATAGCCGCTTGCGACATAAAAGTAATGCTGGTTTGGGCAATCGATTTTGGATACGTGGCAAACATAGGGCGATAATGTACTGGCTGAGGTGTTGGGATAGAGGCATTGATATCACCCATCGGCACAGCAGCAATGAGTCCACCTTTGATGATGCACTCAGGTTTTACGCCGAAAAACTTGGGCGACCACAGAACCATATCAGCCCACTTACCTATCTCAATAGAACCAACCATATCGCTAATGCCATGCGTAATAGCAGGATTTATGGTGTATTTTGCAATATAGCGTTTGATGCGGAAATTATCGTTGTCTGTACTGTGGTCATACTCTGTCAAAGAAATATACTGTTGCTCATCTTCAGCGGCTGCCGTCGCGTCTGGTGCAAGATGACCGCGTTGGACTTTCATTTTGTGCGCGGTCTGCCACGTGCGAATGACCACTTCACCTACTCGACCCATGGCTTGAGAGTCACTACTCATCATCGAAATCGCGCCCAAATCATGCAGGATATCTTCTGCGGCAATGGTTTCTTGGCGGATACGGCTTTCCGCAAAAGCCACATCTTCAGCGATGGCAGGGCTTAGATGATGGCAGACCATCAGCATATCGAGATGCTCGTCAATGGTATTGACGGTATATGGTCTGGTTGGATTGGTAGAGGACGGCAACACATGCGACTCGCCAATAGCCTTGAGGATATCAGGGGCATGACCACCGCCTGCGCCTTCCGTATGGAAAGTGTGAATACAGCGATTTTTGAAAGCACCTAGCGTACTCTCCAGATAACCACTTTCATTCAAAGTATCAGTATGAATCGCCACTTGCACATCATAATTATCAGCGACACTCAAGCAGTTATCGATGGCTTGCGGAGTAGTTCCCCAATCTTCGTGTAGCTTTAAACCCACTGCTCCTGCCTCAATTTGTTCAGCAATGGGTTCTGGTACACTCACGTTGCCTTTACCAAGTAACCCAATATTCATGGCAATACTGTCAGTAGATTTTAGCATTGAGCCAATGTGATAAGCACCTGGTGTGCAGGTAGTTGCCAGCGTGCCTTGTGCAGGCCCTGTACCGCCGCCAAGCATCGTAGTGACCCCTGACATAAGCGCTGTCTCGCACTGCTGTGGTGCGATAAAGTGAATATGGCTATCAATCCCGCCTGCTGTTAGGATTTTTCCTTCACCAGCGATGATTTCGGTCGCACCACCAATCGCAATATCAATGCCAGGCTGAATATCAGGGTTACCCGCTTTACCAATACCGCTAATGCGACCATCTTTGATACCGATATCTGCTTTGTATATGCCTGTATAATCCATAACCAATGCATTGGTAATCACCGTATCTGCAACGTCAGCACCTAACAATTGACCCTGTCCCATGCCATCACGAATGACTTTACCACCACCAAACTTAACTTCTTCGCCTTTTATCTCAGTAGATTTACTAGAGCGATCACTACCCTGTAATGCACCTACCTGATCAGTATTCTGATAACTGGTCAAATCAGCCTCAACTTGCAACCAAAGCTCTGTATCCGCTAAGCGAACCTTATCACCTGTTGTCGGGCCAAAATGCTCAGCATAAATATGCCGACTCACTTTCTTTTGTGATGTCGCTGTAGGGCGCTCATCATCTGTATTATTTGATGCTGCGTCCGAGTTAGCTGCACCCATTACTCGACCAGCGAAGCCATACACTTCCTGCTTGCCAGCAAAGGCAACCAACTCCACTTCTCGTGATTGTCCAGGCTCAAAGCGTACTGCTGTACCTGAGATAATATTTAAGCGATAACCACGCGTCCGCTCTCGTTCAAAATCCAAAGCGTCATTAACTTCATAAAAATGATAATGCGAGCCAATTTGGATAGGTCGATCGCCTGTATTGGCGACGCTGATACTTTGTACCTTTCGTCCTTGGTTTAAAATAATATCGCCATCTTGAATATTATATTCACCTGCTTGCATGAGAGCCGCCTTATTTTATAATTATCATTTCAGTAAGATATAGTGCTATACGATGGGATTATGTACCGTCACCAGCTTGGTACCATCAGGGAAGGTTGCCTCGATTTGCACTTCATCCACCATCTCTGCCACACCCTCCATCACATCATCACTAGACAGATAAGTGGCGCCCTCACTCATCAACTCGGCGACTCTTTTACCATCTCGCGCACCTTCCATGAGTAGCATACTGATATAAGCGATGGCTTCTGGATAATTGAGTTTCACACCACGATTTTTTCGGCGTTCAGCAACCATACCAGCCGTGAATAGCATAAGTTTGTCTTTTTCTGTCGGAGTCAGGTGCATGGAGTTTCCTTATTGTATTTATAATATTCTGTATCGCAGAGTCGCATATTTCAAAACTTGAGTGCCTTAACCAAAACAGCGATGGTGGCTTTTTAATATCATATTAATTTCATACCACGTCAAACGGTATCTAATAAAAAGTATCTAACAAAAGATCAGGTGTCCCAAATTCTGGGACGACACAACTCAAGCTGCCACCAGTACTCACGCAATACTTCTCTTAACTGATAAAAAGCCTCAAAACAGCCTCGCACATCTGAGCCAATATAACGGATATTGACTGCTTGGTAGTTATGAGTGCAATAGACAGGCAACCCAGATTCGGCGATTGCCTGACGTAAAGCCAATACCGTGCTGTCTAGATAGTGAGTTAACGCCTGCTTAGCTGCAGCTTGTGTGGTCGCTGTTGATTTTTCTGCTTTCGAAGTCTGTGTGATTGGATTCTCATATACATCTTTTAAGCTCGGTATCGCCCAAAATGACCCATAAACATGCTGACCTGCTAATCCTAAATGCGAGGTAAACCAGCGACTTTGTGCTGATTGAGCCACTCGTTCTGCCACGATGATTCGCCCTTCACGGTAAATATTCAGCCCAGTATGGTAATGCCCTTGCAAAAACTGCTCATCATAAGCTTGCCGCCCAAACACACTAATTTCCCACGTCAGTAAGCTAGATGAATCTTTTAGATCAAAGCGACTCGTCGCATGCATATTGGCTTCGTTATAAATAATACTCTCTTGTGGTAACCACTCTAGGCGAGTATTTATATCTAAGCTAGCCTGTACCTGTTGACTGGCGTGTTCAGCCATATGCTGTGTCATAGCATTGTTATCTATGGTCATATCCACGTCGACCGCCCTGTTTTCGACGATGGTTGATTGATCAGCTACAACTTTATTTTTTTTGCTGATACTGTCTTTGCCGTACCATTTACCCGCCCCTGGTGTGGTGATAACCGTATGGCTACCATCATCCAAACGCAAGTCAATATTCAGCGTATCACCACCGGCGATACCAGCTGGAGGGTATAGCATCAATATATGACAAATACCTTGCTGCATACACGGCTCAGGGTATAACGGTCGCTGTACGATCAGAGCACCAGTATGCTTACGACGATATAGCCGAGTCTTAAGCGCAGTTACATCAGCATCTTGGCCAATACGCGTATTTTTTACGCTGTCAAAATCTAAAGCTAAAGAAGAAGCCCAGCTCATTTTATATACTCATCTACTCGTTAGGCCATGTTGAACGTCAAATATAATACACCACCGTAGTACGGAGAGGTCGATCATTAAAGCGATCATAGAGACCCAGTGCTATAACAATTCATAAAAATGACAATATCATCCTATGTATACAATCCTTATGCCAACTTACTCCTAAATAGAACACTCAACACTATTCATCAAGGCTCAAGCCTATGTTAACTGTGCTTAGCTTTCTCACAAGCCATCACCTGCACCAAAATAGCACAAACAACCACTATAGATGCACCAATTTTTAGCAATACCACATCCATATCGGTTGTATTTTACGTTCCCAATGTCAGTCAGCAACGCTGGACATGAGCCAATGTAAATATGGCTTATATAGCACCTTTATCGATAGTTTATTACCAGCCCCCTTGATAAATGTGTACAAACGCCTTATTAATAGTGAGCCATATATTATTTTTCACATTAAAAAGTTACTATTGCTCTAATAAAAAAGTTACCATTAGCTCAACTATTTTTAGCGACGTCTGGATCTTACTATTTCATCTAGTTCGTGTGAATAATCAGCGGCAGTATTTATTATAATAAGCACCCATAGCTTAGCCGTTCGCTAACCTCAACCCCTTTATCTTATGTACTTATAAACAGGACATCTTTATGACAGATTATGATCGCATCACTGCCAACCCACATTTTGATATGCTGATGAGTGCACACAACAACGTGCAAAGCACTCAAGCTGCACTAGTGCCTATGGTGGTTGAACAATCATCACGCGGTGAACGCTCGTTTGATATTTTTTCACGTCTATTGCGTGAGCGCGTTATCTTTTTGACCGGTCAGGTCGAAGACAATATGGCCAACCTTATCGTTGCACAATTACTATTTTTAGAAGCTGAAAACCCTGACAAAGACATTCATCTATATATCAACTCACCAGGCGGTTCAGTGAGCGCCGGTTTGGCTGTTTTTGATACCATGAACTTTATTAAGCCTGAAGTCTCGACCATCTGTATGGGCGGTGCTTACAGCATGGGTTCATTCTTATTGGCAGCTGGTCAAAAAGGCAAGCGTTACTCACTTGCTAATGCTCGCGTCATGATTCACCAGCCTTCAGGCGGTGCGCAAGGCCAGGCAACGGATATCGAGATTAATGCTCGTGAAATCCTGAAAACTCGTTCACGTCTAAACAGTATCTTAGCTGAGCGTACTGGTCAGCCAGTAGAAAAAATCGAAAAAGACGTCGAGCGTGATTACTGGTTAGATGCGCAAGAAGCCAAAGAGTATGGTTTGGTTGACGAAGTATTAGAGCGCCGCCCTACTTCTTTATAGTTAGCATATAACAGCCTTGATGAGAACCAAATGCCTTAGCGTGATACGTTTTGGCATTGATGTAAATAATCAAAATATTTATAAGTTTTAAAACTTAGGAGCGCCTTTATGGCAGAAGACAATACCCCGCATTGTTCGTTTTGCGGCAAAGCCAAAAGCGAAGTAAAGCAGCTGATTGCCGCTGACGATGCCAATATCTGTAACGAATGCATCGAGCTGTGTACTGACCTCATTGCCGATAGCGCAGAAGACAGTGATGACAATAGCGAAGTCGATACTTCTTGGGTAAATAAAAAATTACCTACGCCAAAAGAGTTGCGTGCCAAGCTTGATGAGTACGTGATTGGTCAAGACGCCGCCAAAAAAGCATTAGCGGTTGCCGTTTATAACCATTATAAGCGTCTAAAAGTCAGCCAGACCTTAGCCAGTGATAGCAAAAAATCTAAGATTGGTGCTGATGATGCTATGGTGGAATTGGCAAAAAGTAATATCTTGCTAATTGGCCCTACCGGTTCTGGTAAGACATTGCTAGCACAAACCTTAGCACGTCTGCTTGATGTACCGTTTGCGATGGCTGATGCCACTACTCTGACAGAAGCTGGTTATGTCGGCGAAGACGTTGAAAACATCGTGCAAAAACTGCTCCAAGCCTCTGATTACGATGTGAGCAAGGCTGAACAAGGTATTATCTATATCGATGAAATTGATAAAATCAGTAAAAAAGGCGATAACCCTTCTATTACTCGTGATGTATCGGGTGAAGGCGTACAGCAAGCGCTACTAAAGCTAATCGAAGGTACCGTTGCTGCTATCCCGCCGCACGGTGGACGTAAGCATCCACAGCAAGAGCTCATCCAAGTTGATACCAGTAATATCCTGATCATCGTTGGTGGTGCATTTGCTGGTCTTGATAGCGTTATTCAACAGCGTACGGAGAAAGGTGGTATTGGCTTTAACGCAGATGTCAGCTCAAAAGATGATAGCCGTCGTAGCTCAGATTTACTGCAAGAAGTTGAGCCAGAAGATTTGATTAAGTTTGGTCTGATTCCTGAGCTGATTGGTCGTTTGCCTGTACTCGCTGCATTGCAAGAGCTGGATGAAGAAGCACTTGTACAAATCCTAACTGAACCTAAGAACGCACTGGTCAAACAGTATAAGTATTTGTTCGATATGGAAGGTGCTGAGATTAACTTTACTCAAGAAGCACTAGATGCCATCGCGAAAAAAGCCATGGAACGCAAAACAGGTGCACGTGGTCTACGTTCTATCGTAGAAAACGCGTTACTTGAAACCATGTACGAACTACCATCGATGAAGGATGCTAAAACAGTCCTTGTTGATGAAGAAGTTATCAATGAAGGTAAAACGCCTGAGATTTCTTAATATATTATCGACCTAATATATCTCACGATTATGCGTTGGCTATATAAAAAAGCGTCTGGCAAACTCTGCTCAGACGCTTTTTTGTGCGTGTTTTTTGGCTAAGGCAACTTCATATCACCAGAGACTAACCAACCCATACGGCGCATCACATAAGCAACTATTCCAGCAATAACTGCTGGTAATACAAACATTAAAAGAATAATCGCTGTCCATAATTGGCTAGTACTCATAATTTCTTGCGATGCCTCAATGACGCCAAACACACCCACCAATCCTGCTGTACCCATTCCTGCTCCCGTTGCCGTACAAGCCAACCCAAATCCTACAGTTGCGATAGGGCCGACGACGGCACTGGCAATCACAGCTGGTAGTAAAACGATGGGTTTTTTTAGTACATTAGGGATTTGCAGCATGCTGGTACCTAAGCCCTGAGAGACCACGCCGCTCACACCATTGTCTTTGAAACTTGCAACCGCAAAGCCAATCATGTGTGCTGCACAGCCCACTACCGCTGCACCACCTGCTACACCGCCAAGCCCAATAGCAATGCAAATCGCTGCACTTGATGTCGGCAGCGTCAATAAAATACCTACCACAACGGCAATGACAATGCCCATTAATAATGGCTGAAGTTCCGTCGCTGCTTGGATACCTTGACCAATGGCAGCGACAGCAGCGACGATAGGAGGGTTCAATAACGCACAAACGGCCAATGCAACTGCACATACCAATAACGGAACCAATAAAATATCAAGCTTGGTTTTTCCAGCGATCCAACTACCCGCACGATAAGCAAATACAGAGGCCAGATAGGCCCCTATCGGATTACCCGGCAGTGCTACAAACGTCGCCGGTCCACCAACTTGTGGCGTAAACAGCGTGCCTGCCATTAGTGCTTCGGAGTGAGCACCTAACATACCTGCCACCAAACAACTTAACATTACTAATGTCGGTGCTTTAAGATAATAAGCGATGCCGACGCCAATGCCTGCTCCCATTAATATTGACGCGAGTTTACCGACTGCAACCAATGCCGGAAAACCTAACCAGCCACCAATTTGTGAAATAATAAGGCCTGCAATTAATGTCACAAACAGGCCTAAAGCCATCCCAGTGAACGCATCAATAAAATATTTTTGGAAAAAAGCTTTAATGATGCCAGTAGAAAATGTTGTTGAGTCAGATACAGTCATAGCCATACTCGTTGAGAAAGTAATGATAAGATATAATAAAATGGCAAAGTAGAATAGCGTTACTAAAAATAAGAGACAAAAAAAGCGTCATAATGACGCTTTTTTAAATAAACCATTATTAATAACTGCACCTAACGACGCTGTTCTACGATGATAGAATCAATACCATTATTCTGTAGCCGCTGCTGAGCGCTAGCCACCGTTTGGCGATTACTCATTGGCCGAGAGATTACTTGATAAATAGGTTCGCCATTACCCGTTGTGTTTTTGACCACACGAGCATCTACTCCTGCCATCAGCACTTGTGCGCGGCGGCGATCTGCTTCATCAGCATCACCGAAACTGTTTATTTGCAATATATAAGTGGCAGCAGGTGTGGCAGCCTGAACATTAGCAGTACCTGCATTACTGTCAGAGTTATCTGTGCTGCTGTCCGATGTCGCGCTATCATAAGTCGCATTTTCTTCGACAACAACGATGTCGCTATTGGCAGCGTTATTGCCACTGCTAGGCTCAATCACCGTATTTTCAGAAATACCTAAATTACCCGCATCATCATTACTACTGGCTGACGGATTGTTAGGCTGTGTGACCACGATATCGGGCTCAAAAGCATCGACACCTCCTATACGATCATTATTTATTTCACCAAAATCTTCATCAGGTATGGTGGCCATCTCTTGATTTGGCAAAATATCATAAAACTCATAATCGCTATTATCGGTATCAGTCTCAACTCGTGGCTGCACCTGACGATCTGGGGCATTATCAGCGCTGCTTTCAGCAGGACTGAAATCAAACAATGGCGAGAGGTATATAAACACACCGATCATCAGAGTGAGCACTGCGCCAACAAACATCCATAACAAGCCTGATACGCTACTTGTTTTGCGTTTTTCAGTCGCACCTTTAGGTTTTTTGGCTAGCATGGATCTGGTTCTCCCTACTGAATCTATCTATCATCATTAAATTATTGCTATCAACCATCTATACTCACTCTACAAACTAGAGATTTTTCTATGTAAAAAAACTACTACATGCTAGACGGTGCAGACAACCCTAATAAACTAAGCCCATTAACCAATACTTGACGAACAGCTTTAGACAAACGCAGACGAGCTTGCATCAAATCTATCTCATCTTGACTCGGTGTCTCACCTGACGTTAGGCTCAATGGCAAAATACGGTTGGTATCATACCAACCATGAAATAGCGCTGCCAGCTCTTTCAGATAATTGGTCAATACATGGGGCTCATAGCCAGTTGCTGCTCGTAACAGTGTCGCTGGATACCCTGCTAGTAGTTTAATCAACTCGTCTTCATTGGGCGCACTAAGCAGATTCTGATGCGCCAAACCAACGGTATCATCTACTGTTAAATCATAGGTAGCCAGTTTTTCTAGTACACGGCAAACACGGGCATGCGCATATTGAATGTAATATACCTGATTGTCTTTGCTTTGTGATTTAGCAAGCTCCAAGTCAAAATCAATATGCACTTCAGGCTTACGGGCCACATAATAAAAACGCGCGGCATCATTACCAACTTCATTACGCAAATCACGCAGGGTGACAAATTGACCTGAACGCGAGGACATTTGTACTTTTTCACTACCGCGCCATAACGCGACAAATTGTACCAGCACCACATCAAGTTTTTCCGCATCAATACCCAATGCTGTTAATGCTGCTTTGACACGTGGCACATAACCATGGTGATCGGCACCCCACACGTTGACAACTTTATCAAAACCACGATCAAATTTGTTTTTATGATAAGCAATGTCAGAGGCAAAATAAGTAGACTGACCATTAGCACGGCGTACCACACGGTCTTTTTCATCGCCAAAATCAGTCGATTTAAACCAAATATTACCGTCTTTTTCGTACAGATAGCCTTTTTCATCTAATACTTGTAATACCGGTTCAATCTCAGCATCAATCGATTTTTCGCTGAACCAGCATTCATAGCTCACGCCAAAGTCATTTAAGTCATCTTTGATATCAGCCAAAATACTACTCAATGCTGCATTTAGAAACAGCTCATAGCTATCGCCAAGCAATGCTTTACTATTGGCAATCAAGCCATCAATATGCGCTTCTTTGTCACCTGACAATAAAACTTTTTCGCCTTCTGCATTTATCTCAAACTGAGCATCTGCAGGCACGTCTTTGGCAACATCCGTAAAGCTATGCACATAGCTATCGTCATGTTGTGCTTTTAGCGTTTTGGCAATATCACTGACATAGTCGCCTTGATAGGCGTTGACAGGAAAAGTCACTTGCTCGCCATTGGCTTCTAAATAACGTAAATAGGTACTGGTCGCTAAGATGTCCATTTGACGACCAGCATCATTGACATAATACTCACGCGTGACGTCATAGCCAATCGCTTCTAGCAAGTTTGACACACTCATGCCAAATGCAGCACCACGCCCATGACCAACATGCAAGCTAGACGTTGGGTTTGCAGACACAAACTCAACTTGAATTTTTTGTCCTGCAAACTGATTGCTCAAACCAAAACGGTCTTGCAAGTTAAAAATATCGTCTAATACGGCAAACTTCGCTTCAGCATTTAAAAAGACATTAATAAAACCTGGCCCTGCGATTTCTACTTGGCGGATATCTTGGTTTTCAGGCAAGGCATTAACGATTTTTTCAGCAAGTTGACGCGGATTAGCCTTGGCAGCTTTTGCAGCAGTAAGCGCGATATTACTGGCAAAATCACCATGGCTAAGGTCTTTAGTACGCGTGATTTGACTGTTATTTTGCCAATCGCTTGGTAATGTACCATCTGCTTGTAAAGTCTGAATGGCATCATTAAATAGTGAGGCAAGTGTATCAATCTGGGCTTGTGACATAAGGATGTGAACTCAATTAAATAAACAACAAAAACGATGCGAAAATGTGACGAGTGCAAGCATTCGATAACTGCTTATTATAATAGCGACCGACCTTGCAAAGGATAAAATACTACAAAAAGATAAGTAACCTGTAAATATAACAATCTTTGCGCTTTATTGCACCATTTGCACCAAAATTAGTACTAAAATCTTGCCGTTAAGACGGCTACCATTAGTAATTAGGATCTGTTGAACGTTTAAAGCACTATAGATTAAACTGAATACCCACCTCAATTGTAGCCTTACTGTTGTATCGTACTGAGCAACAGTTTATACATAAACGCTTTCGCGCTATAATATTGGTTTGTACTACTCTTCTCAGATATATAGTCAGCGAACTACTAAACCTCTACGGCGTTAGCCTCCTTAGATGTACTACTTGTACAATCTGTAGTCGGCAACCTTGTACTTATTTTATTTAGAGTTCTTTGACTGCAGAAGACGCGTTACTATTCTTTATAGGACTATGCCATGTTTGCTATTGCCGCCAGTACTATCACCAGTTGGGGACTGTACCTTTTATTGCCAATCTTTATCGCATTTTTATTTTTCATTATGTGGGATATCTCGAAAGAGTCTCAAGCTGGACGCGCCGGTACATTTTGGATTTTCGTAGCGCTTGGCGCAGGCTGTGTAGGCTTTATTATTAAGCTCATCATGGAAGTCGCTTTCAAAAAGTGGTTAATCTAATCGGGGTTAATCACTTTCTATGACCTCACTGACATAGCTTGGCATGTCCCATGCACCGCCCAACTGAATCATTCGGCATAGTCCAGTGTCGATAGCCTTTGAGTTAACAAAGCTACTCCCATTCCAAGTCCATTCTTTGAGATAAACGCAATCTCCTAACCCTCGACCTCTGTGTCCACTGATTATCTGACCTTCGTCATAGCTACCACCCGAGTAAGTGACTAAGCTAGGCTTGCTGGGAGTCGCGTGGTCAATAACCCAAAATCCTACGCCTTCATTGTATGCGCCGCGCCAACAAACATGACTGGCAAGGGTATATTTGGCATTTAATGGTGTCAACGTCCATTCACTATCTCCTGGCCATTGCTGATCTGGATTTAGAATATCGCAGTTTTCATTTAAGTCATCGTTAGATTCAGCAATAATCCAATTTTCAATATTGGCTCGCCAGTAATCCATTGTGGTCAAATCAATATTAGGACTTGGATCTTTTGTGGAGTATACGGGAGCCGCAACTATTTTTGGGATTGGTATTGCAGACTTAGGCGCCATGGCAGGCTGGTTATTTTTACTAACCAATGCTAGCGGTGTGCCCACACGGCCTTGACTCTCGTCTAACTTGAGGAGCACTGCCGATAGGCCACTGTCGCTGACACGCCAGCGGTATGACCCAGATCGAAACTCTATCTTAGTATTTTGTTTAGCCCGAGCCAGTAATTGCTGAGTTTGATTTGTGCTTAAATCCCCAGATAAGGCTCCTGAATCTAGCTCTACCATTCCATAGTTTTTATCATTCAGATAAAGTGATACACGCGAACCGTGGCTTGCTAGCCAAGCGTTCGCAGGTGATGTCTCTACATCATCTACATTCTGTAACATTAGCTTAGCTTTTACAGCGCTTTCTTTGGGAGTTACAGTGAGTAATATCGTAGCCCCTCCGCTAGCAGTACCATCCTCGCTATAACCTGCTGCGCGACAGGTCAAAGTGTTGTCACAAACCACTTGCCAATCGTCTTTTACAAAGCCTTCACCTTCAAATGGATCGCCATAGACGTCACTGGCATGGACGGCGGTCGCTGCTAAAAATATGGTAGTAGCGCTAAACAGTGTCTTCGTAAGCTTGTCTTGACTAATAAGCAGGGTGTTTTTCATAATAAGCTCACTTTTGAATCATTGTCTTTGCTGGTAATACAGAAGTTGTTTATTCTAGAGTGCTAATTTCAACCACTTCACTGACATAGCTTGGCATGTCCCATGCACCGCCCGCAAAACCACGACACATGCCTGAGCTGGAATCTTCTGACTTGGCAAATGTTTGACCATTCCATACCCATACTTGTTTATTCCAACAGTCACCTAGACCTCGATCTTTATGCACAGCCCAAATCTCGCCATCATGATAACCATTGCCTGCAGTGGTAATTAGCGGAGGGTTACGAGGGTTTTCATGGTCTATTAGCCAATATCCGCCAGCTGCATTATAAGCACCCATCCAACAACCATGACTCGCCAAAGTATGATCATCATCCACTGGTATAAAATCCCAACCAAGCATACTAGAACCATATTCAGCCATCTGTTGATATGCCTCAGTTTTCGGGTTGACCAGTTCACAGTCTCCCATTTTCTCTTCCGAACCTACTAAAAGAGGGTCATTAATATTTACCCATTTATCAATATTATTTTCAAAATATGACAGCCTTGCAGCACTCAGCTGTTTATTATCTTCATCCGAATAAGCAACTGCTTTGTTAATCACAGGTATTGGCTTAGCAGATTTTGGTGTTTGCTTACTAGCATGGTTTTTACTCACCAATGCTATTGACGTGCCCACTCTACCTTGCACATCGTCTAGCTTGAGTAATACCGCACCCATACCTTTGTCACTAACTGTCCAATGATCGCTACCTACTCTTATCTCTATTTTGGTACTCAAACGAGCGTGACGAAGCAATTGCTTAGTTTGATTTTCATCTAACATATACCTAGAATCATCATCACTTCTACTATTGATAGCACCGTAATTTTTGTCATTTAGCCATAACTCAGTGTGGCTAGATTCAGTATCAATAACTGTATCCGAGCTGTCATCAGATGATGACTGGTAAAACTCATCATCTGAATATATAAAGTCTACATACACTTTTGGCAACGCTTTCTTTGGCTCTACAACCATTAATATCGAGACTGGATCGCTATTAGCACTTTCTTCAGCGTAACCCGCTGCACGGCAAGTCAAAGTGTTGTCGCAAACCACTTGCCAATCATCTTTAACAAACCCCCAACCTTCAAATGGATCGCCATACGCATCTGACGCCGCAGCGGGTAACGACAATAAACTGATCGTCATCAAAGCCATTATTTTTTTCACAGTTATGCTTCCTTGCTTTAGTGGCTAGTTATATTGATTAATGATGTCTCTACTTCCCTGAAAAACTATCTTTTGGCAATCAGTGTCGCACGCATCGGGGCGGGATACCCTTCCATAGTTTTAGTCGAGTCATTAGGATCCAAGAAATCTGCTAGCGAGTGATAGGTCATCCATTCTGTTTTGCGCTGCTCTTCCGTCGAAGTCACTGCCACATCGACGCAGCGTACGTCTGAGAATCCAACTTTTTCTAGCCAGCCAGTTAATGCTGCGACTGATGGTAAGAAATACACGTTATTCATCTGTGCATAACGGTCATGTGGCACCAGTACGGTATTGGCATCACCTTCAATCACCAAAGTTTCAAGTACCAACTCACCGCCTTTGACTAATTGCCCTCTTAGCTGCTGCAGGTGCTCAAACGGTGACTGACGATGATAAAGCACACCCATGCTAAACACAGTATCGAACAACTGACTGTGCGCTGGTAAGGCTTCTAGCGGTACTGGGATATAATGCGTACGGTAACGACCTGTACCATTAGGATAAGTATAAGCATCTGCTGACCCAACAAAATGACGAATCGCCATAAACTGATGATAAAACAAGCAGGACGGATCAACGATAATGACCGTATCCGCCCCTGCTCCTGCCATACGCCAGCCGTGATAACCAGAACCACCGCCCACATCTAATACTCGGCGACCTTTTAACTCACCCAAATGCGGCGCAACTCGCTGCCACTTCCAATCACTGTGCCATTCGGTATCAATCTTAATGCCTGAATCATCATTACCGATTTGACCACTAATCTGACCGCCGATTTGAAAAGGCCCTTTACGCCATGGCATCAGCTGCTTGAGCAGTGCCATTGTTTGTTTACGCTCAGACTCACTTAGATTTGCCTCAATCGTCAATGTGTCGCTGTTTAGATCGACGTTGTTGACGGTCAATGTTGGCAAACGAGCGACTGACGCCTGGTAGGCAGGCGCGTGTGCGTAGTTGGCTTTGTCTTTGATAGCATTTAGCCAAGTTGGTAATTGCTTAAGCCACTCATAAGCGATCGGCTGCTGCTGTGCCAGCTCTAGCAAGGTTAAATACAGTTCACGTTCGGCGTTGATGATAGTGTCGTTGAGCATAAAAGCAGGTTACCGTGTTGATTGATATTTAAATGAATAAAATTAAAAGGGTTAAAATAA
>NZ_JBQSVL010000044.1:0-24550 GCF_052376215.1 Psychrobacter sp. AOP7-B1-24 | reverse complement strand
TTTAGAGAAGTTTTTTTGGATTTAATAATAGAAAAGTGCTGTGAAAGAGTAAGTGATTTCTCATTTATATTAGGACCTGTCCTCAATTCAAGCGATAGTCATATAACCAGGCCAAAAGCATGACTCAGTTAGATCCTATCGGCAATACCTCAGGATGACTATGTTTGAGCAGTCAGAATGGCAGCCAACAATGTGGCATCATCAGGATAAGTGAGTTTGATGTTTTGGCGACTGCCTGTCACTAGTCGAATAGGTAGCGCTAAGTGCTCAAAAGCACTGGCTTCATCAGTAATATCTAGTTGATACTCGGTGACATGTGCAAGGACTTGCTGTAATTGATCTAGGCGAAATACTTGCGGCGTTTGTGCTTGCCACATATGACGACGATCTATCGTGCATTTAGCATAAGAGTGAGTGCTATTTATAGGCTTGTTTTGAATGGTAGACTGGAGATAAGCCTCTTTTAGGGTATCCGCCACAGGAGTCGCTAAGATAGCACCATAAGGCTCTATCATCGCTGCTTCAATAACGTTATCAATATCATGACTGGGTACAGCAGGACGTGCCGCATCATGAATCAGCACCAAGTCTGAATCAGCAGCACCTGCATTACTAATTGCCTCTACGCCTGCCTGTACTGACTGCCAACGCTCAGCTCCACCAATAGCATAGTGTATTGGTAGCACAAAATCGAGTGTGCGAGCTATAGTGTCATCTGCTGCTATTACCAACAAACACTTAGTAATATAAGTACTACAAGCAAGCCTTGCCACACTATGCTGTAACAATGTTTGCTCTTGCAACATAGTATATTGTTTGGCTATAGACGATCCAAAACGACTACCGCGACCAGCTGCAACGATCATGGCATGTATATGAGGTGTGGTGTTCATAAGATGATACTCAAAAAACAGCCATCATGGCTGAAACTCATGATAGGATGACTAAGGAGAAATGAGCTAAGTAAAGACTTTTAGATGAATGGTGGCTTTATTATAGGTAGCGAGAGATACAATCTTTGAGAAAAGCAAGAGTGCTCAATAACGGCTATGAGTCGTTGGTGCGGTTGATACTTGTACAAACGTCTCATTTGGTTTAATCAAGCCCAAGTCTAAGCGAGCGTGTTCTTCTACTGCCTCAAGACCAGTTTTTAGATCATATACGTCAGTACGTAGTAAATTATTTGCAGCCACTTGATTATCATTTAAGTGTTGCTGCTCTTCGATTTGCGCCGTTAGCTTATTATGTTCGAAACGACCATTTTCACCCAGCCAATACTGATATTGCAACCCTAAAAGTACGGCAACGGCTAAAGCAAGTAGGATAAATTGGCTAAAGTATTTCATAAATTGGTAACGCCAAACGATAGAGAAACAGTAAATTAGGGTTAGACTGACTAAAACGAATATATTGGTTGAGCGATACATCCTCATAATAGTGATGATATATCGCTCATTTTTCCATCCAACTTATTTAACCACGTAGACCGATAAACTCTTCACGGCCACGATAACTTGCACGCACTTGCTGCTCGATACGTAGCAGCTGATTGTATTTTGCAACGCGATCTGAACGGCATAGTGAGCCCGTTTTGATCTGACCTGCTGCTGTACCAACGGCTAAATCTGCAATGGTGCTGTCTTCTGTCTCACCTGAACGGTGTGAGATAATCGTTGCATAACCGTTGTTCTTCGCAAGATAAATCGCATCTAGTGTTTCTGACAGAGTACCGATTTGATTAAACTTAATCAAAATCGCGTTAGCAATTTTCTTATCAATACCTTCTTGCAAAATAGCAGGGTTGGTCACAAACAAATCATCACCAACCAATTGAACTTTATCACCAATCTGCTCAGTCAAATACTTCCAACCATCCCAATCAGACTCATCAAGACCATCTTCGATAGAGATGATAGGGTACTGACGTGCTAGACCTACCAGGTAATCTGAAAAACCTTGGCTATCAAAGGCTTTATTGCCTTCGCCTGCCAAAACATACTGACCGTTTTTATAAAATTCACTCGCCGCACAATCTAACGCCAGATGAATATCTTCACCTGCTTTATAGCCAACTTGCTCAATCGCTTGCATGATCACGGTAATGGCTTCTTCATTGCTACGCAAGTTTGGTGCAAAGCCACCTTCATCACCAACAGCGGTATTCAAGCCTTGTGACTTTAACACTGATTTTAAACTGTGAAAAATCTCTGTACCCGCACGTAGCGCTTCTGAGAAGCTCGTGAACCCAACTGGCTCAATCATAAACTCTTGGATATCGACGGTATTGTCCGCATGCTCGCCACCGTTTAAGATGTTCATCATTGGTACAGGCATCGTCAGTGATGTCTGATTGCGCAAATTGGCAATGTACTGATGTAATGGCAAATTTTGTGATTTAGCAGCAGCTTTAGCAGTAGCCAGTGATACAGCTAGCATCGCATTAGCACCAAGATTGTCTTTATTTTCTGTGCCATCTAGCGCAATCATTGCATCGTCAATGCTTTGCTGCTCTGTCACGTCTTTGTCCAGTAGAGCGCTACGAATTTGGCTATTGACGTTGGCAACGGCTTTTTTGACGCCTTTACCCATGTAGCGATCTTTGTCGCCATCACGCAATTCAAGCGCTTCACGTGAGCCAGTAGAAGCGCCACTTGGTGCAGCAGCACGGCCAATAGTGCCATCAGCCAAAATAACATCGGCTTCAATCGTTGGGTTACCGCGCGAGTCTAAAATCTCACGTGCACGAATGTCTTTAATTGCGGTAACGTTGGTGGTTTCTTCAGCGTACATAATGTCTGTTAATTCCTTTGGTCATGCCAAGTTTGTGGGATAAATAACGGCAACTAGAATACAAAAAAGATAAAGCAAAATATCATATAGCACCTGTGCTTAAAGTAGCTTTACATATTTGTAAAATCGGCCAAGTCTGAGTACGATTAAAGGTTTGTTTAGCATATCAAAAGCTGGCTATAGTGCGTGGCATCATAGCATAAATTTTACTAAACTTCCTTTATCTTACACCAACTTACGCCCATAAAATTACAGATGAGTAACTATAGTAGACGTAAACGAACTGGTCAGTTGGCGATGATATTAACAATGAGATAGCGCTTAAATTTTCGTCGAAGCCGCGTTATCAGTGTGAGCGTTAGAAACGGTATTCTCTAGCTCCACCTCTGTTTTAAATTTTGTCAATCGCAATGCATTCATCAATACTGAGATAGAACTGAGCGCCATAGCAGCAGCGGCAATCATAGGGTTTAAAAAACCAAAAGCGGCAAGCGGAATACCAATACAATTATAAATAAAGGCAAAAAACAAATTTTGTTTAATATTGCGCAATGTCGCTTGAGCAATTTTTTGAGCAGCATCAATATGCATGAGCGACTCGCCCATCAATCGTGCAGAAGCACTGTGCTGTGCCACATCAGTACCCTCAAACATTGCAAAGCTGGCATCGGCTGTTGCCATTGCTGGCGCATCGTTAACACCATCTCCTGCCATCGCCACTTTATGACCAGCAGTTTGTAACAAGGCAATTTGACTCGCTTTATCACGTGGGCTCATCTTACCGTACGCTTGCTTGATACCCAGCTGCCCTGCCACATGATCGACGACGGACTGCTTATCACCACTCATCAAAATAACATTAATACCAGCAGATTGTAATGCTGCGACCGCTTGTGGCGTATCAGCTTTTAGATCATCCGCCAAAGCAAAAGCACCTAGTGCTTCATCGTTGATGCTAACTGCAACGGTGCTGGCAACTTGCCATGCTTTGGGCATCAGCTTGGGCAGCGTCAAATTAGCAAACGCTGCCGTACCAACCTTGATAAGTCCAAGTCCATCAATATGCGCTTGTATACCAGCACCTTTGATAACACTAATATCGGTCACACTCATCAATGGCAAATGACGATTATTTGCCGTATCAACTAACGCTGTCGCTAGCGGGTGACTGGCATGCGCTTCCACACTAGCTGCAAGTTGCAAAACATCATCAACAACAAGCGATTTATCTACCATCACATGATCAACGATAGTCGGCTTACCAATAGTTAGCGTACCTGTTTTATCCATAACAACAGTATCAATGTTACCGGCGGCTTCTAGGCTTTGGGCATCTTTGAACCACACACCATGACGGGCGGCGACACCCATACCAGCCATGATAGCGGCTGGCGTGGCCAAACCAAGCGCACAGGGACAAGCAATAACTAATACTGACACCGCATGCATCAATGCCGTATCCACCATACCTGTCAGCCACCATGTGACACCAAAGGTAACTAAGGCAATCGTTACGACAACAGGGACAAAAATCGCAGTGACTCTATCGGCAAGACGCGCTAAATCAGCTTTTGATCCTTGTGCATCACTGAGCGCTTGTACCATATCGCCTAATTTGGTGTCACTGCCTTTAGCACTGACGCGATATAGCAAGCTACCGTTTTCGACCAAAGCCCCTGCTAATAGTTTACTGCCCTCTTGTTTTTTAAGTGGGACTGACTCACCTGTTAAATGGCTTTCCACACACCAGCCACTACCATCAATTACAATACCATCTGTCGCTACTCGGCTACCTTGCTTTGCACGCAAAATATCACCAACTTGAACGTCTCTTAATGCGACGTTATGAAAATCACCATTTGGCTGCTGCTGCTCGACTTCGTCAGGGGTCAATGACAATAATAAATCAATACTGTTTAGGCTCTGCTTTTTGGTACGCTCTTCCAGATACTTACCTGTCCGTACAAACGCAATGACCATTACCCCAGCTTCAAAATATACCGCAGGTGCATCCACATGACCACTTTGCAATAGACTGTTCAAACTGCCATCACCATGTGTCAGCCATAAATACGTTGAATAAGCCCAGATTGTTACTGTACCGATGACTACCAGTACGTCCATATTGGCAAGACCGCCTTTAATTGAGGCCCACGCACTCTTATAAAATGGCAATGCCAATCCAAACTGTACAATCGTAGCAATGATAAACTGCAACCAAATTGGTGGCATCCACGCCATACCAGAACCTGTCAGCATGCCTACCATACCGACCAAAAACGGCACCAAGCAAATCCATAACCCAATCAATCGCCAAGGATACTCTGTGGCCGTATCTTTAGCAGTTTGCTCAAACAAGCTATCACCTGCCTGAATATTGGCCACAAAACCTGTCTTGTTTACCCATTCCATGACTTGCTCAGGTGTGGCTTGTGTAGAGTCAAAATCGACATTGGCAGTCTCACCTGCAAAATTCACACTTACCTCGTAAACTGCAGGTTTTTTGTTCAAAACTTTTTCGATACGTGAAGCGCAGGCCTGACATGTCATACCATCAATCGCTAGTTGTAGATGGGATCGATCTGGTGTGAGTGGTGTACTGGAATGACTGTCCGCTTTAGTATCATAGACAGCACCATTGTCAGGCGAGGTAAAATTATTCATAAATAAAACTCGGTATGGCATTTATTCGTTATAGCATTTATAAAATCTTATGAGCCATAAAAATATCAGTAGGTGGGAAAATAAAATCTAAATACGCAGTGCTCAGATTTTCTGTCGTTGAATTCAAACGGTTTTGATACTATAGTCAAAGTATTTTTAAATCGCTACAGTGCTGCTGGGATAAATTTTTCGCAGCCTCTGTGAATACAGCAAGCAAGTAAAATTTGTACCAGTAGCACCATAATACAATCGTATCGGTTTTATGTTTCTTTGACTATAGGCAATCTATACAGATCTAAGAGACAAGCCAATAGCAGCAACCTTTGAGCATTAAAAAACCAGCCATGATAGCTGGTTTTATCAAAGAAAAAACCATAATTATGAACGAACAACAGTCGCGTCAAAACCAGCGTCATCAATAGCGGAGACGATTGCCTCGACACTAGTCTTACTATCATCAAAGGTAACGGTCGCTTGATTGTCTATCAGCTCAATACTAATATCATCTAAACCATCGATATCAGCAGTTGCATTGTATACACTGGCTACGCAGCCACCGCAAGTCATGCCATCAATTTTAATAATACGGGTTTGCTCTGCCATGTTAGGCTCCTTATTTTTATGTATGAATAGATAAGTGTATTAATAAATAAGTTTTTACGACTCATCATCGTAATGTGGATTTTGTGGTGCATCAATAGGAAATGGTTGGGTTACATAATCGACCATACTAATTGCTGCTGTTAGCGCATGAATACTCGTCTGAGTATCATCATAACGTACCATAGCGATATGATGAGCGGTATCCAAATCGATAGCGGTGACACCTGTGATATTTTTTAGCGCAGTCATCACGCTATCTAATCCTTCAGCGTCATCGATGTTTGCAATACTGACTTGTGCTGTTTGCATGGACATTATAGTACCCTCCTGTTCTGATGCTATTAGCAAGTACTGCTAATGAGTGTCTAGGGTTTCAAAACCTTTGACCAAGTCATCAATCTGCTTAAGCTGACGCAAAAATGGCTCCAGCTGACTCATACGCAATGCACAAGGACCATCACATTTTGCCGTTTCAGGACTTGGGTGCGCTTCTAAAAACAACCCTGCCAACCCTGTTGCCATACCTGCACGTGCAAGTGTGGTGATTTGCTCTCGACGACCACCAGCACTATCACTACGCGCACCAGGCTGTTGTAAACTGTGCGTTACATCAAAAAATACAGGGATATCCATCTGCTTCATGGTGTCAAAACCAAGCATATCGACAACTAGATTGTTATAACCAAAAGCACTGCCACGCTCACACAGTATCAATTGGTCATTACCACCTTCGAGACATTTGTTGACGATATGGCGCATCTCATGTGGTGCTAAAAACTGGGCTTTTTTGATATTGATAATGGCGTCTGTCTTTGCCATTGCATGAACCAAATCCGTCTGACGTGATAAAAAAGCAGGTAGTTGAATAATATCCGCCACTTCAGCGACAGGTGCTGCTTGATGTGGCTCATGAACGTCAGTAATAATAGGTACTTGATACTTTTCTTTAATTTGGCCCAACCAATCAACCCCTTTCTCTAATCCTGGGCCTCTATACGAGTGTAGACTTGAACGATTGGCCTTATCGAAGCTGGCCTTAAAGACATAATCAATCCCCAAACGTTGACATATCTCAATATACTGCTCTGCAATCTCAAACGCCAATTCTCTAGACTCTAAAACGTTCATACCACCGAACAACACAAATGGTTGATCGTTACCGATATTAATGGTGTTATTACTGGGTGTCGTAAGCTGAATATGTGATTGTGCTGCTGATAAATTATCCATTAAGCAATCTTCCTATTTATTGTTATCTGAATTTCTATCGCCTATTGTAACCGATAGCCAAATTAATAAAAGTATTCAAGCGTAATCACCTGCAATCAAGCAAGATATCAGAAATATAAGTCATACTTCTGCCTCTAAAAATGCAGATTAAAAAAAGACCGATTCGAAAATCAGTCTTTTTTTAGGCAAATATAAAAGCGTTGAGTGCTACTTGATTTGAGCTATTTCGCTTCGCTATAGTTCTTCGCTGCTTTTACAAAGCTATTAAACAGTGGATGACCACCACGTGGCGAGCTGGTAAATTCAGGGTGGAACTGTACAGCGACGAACCACGGATGATCAGCAAGCTCAACTGATTCAACCAAATGCTGCTTGGCAGAATAGCCCGATATGCTCATACCTGCTTGTTCTAGTGGCTCGATATAGCGATTGTTCATCTCATAACGGTGGCGATGACGCTCAGTGATGTTTTTAGTACCATAAATTTGGCTCAACTTGCTACCAGCGACCAATTCGGCTTGCTGTGCACCTAAACGCATGGTACCACCAAGATCTGAGTCATCATTACGAATCTGTAGCTCACCGCGCTCATCTAACCACTCGGTGATAAGACCGATGATTGGCTCTGCTGTCTTACGATCAAACTCAGAGGAATTAGCATTAATGTTTAGCACATTGCGCGCATACTCAATCACTGCGAGCTGCATACCGAGGCAGATACCCAAATAAGGAACGTTGTTTTCGCGTGCATAAGTGATGGCTTTCATTTTACCAATGGTACCGCGCTCACCAAAACCACCTGGCACTAGGATAGCATCAGCATCATTGAGCTGCGCCAATAAGCTGTCATCATCTTCTAAACGTTCAGCATCGACATAATCAATCTTGACGTCTGCTTTGTGCATGATACCAGCATGGAGCAATGCTTCGTTAATAGACTTATAAGCATCAGGTAGCTCGACATATTTACCGACCATCGCGACAGTAACCGTCGTCTCAGGATTCAACTGCGCTTCAACCACTTTATCCCAATCGCTCAAATCAGCTTCTGGTACGTCAAGACCAAAACGCTCACAAATCAAATCATCAAGATCTTGCTCATGCAACGTACGCGGTATTTGATAGATGCTTTGAGCATCTTCACACATAATAACCGCACGCTCTTCTACATTGGTAAATAGTGCAATCTTATGGCGATTGTCTTGTGAAATGTGATGTTCAGAACGGCAAATCAGTACATCAGGCTGTAGACCGATAGAGCGCAACTCTTTCACTGAATGCTGAGTTGGCTTGGTTTTGGTTTCACCGGCACTTGCGATATAAGGCACTAATGTCAAATGCATCAGCATAGCTCTATTACGGCCAAGCTCTACTTGCATTTGGCGTACCGCTTCCATGAATGGCAGTGATTCGATGTCACCAACGGTACCACCAATCTCGATGATAGCGATGTCATAACCTTCACCACTGGCCAAGATTTTGCTCTTGATTTCGTCAGTGATATGCGGGATAACTTGTACCGTACCGCCGAGATACTCACCACGGCGCTCTTTATTCAAGACGTTTTGATAGATACGACCACTGGTAAAGTTATTGCTCTTACTCATCTTTGAATGACGTAAAAAGCGCTCATAATAGCCCAAATCTAGATCTGTCTCTGCGCCATCTTCGGTAACGAACACTTCACCATGCTGGAATGGGCTCATCGTACCTGGATCGACATTGATGTACGGATCCATTTTGGTCATCGTGACAGTCACGCCACGTGCTTCGAGTATCGCGGCAAGAGACGCTGCGGTGATACCTTTTCCTAGTGAGGACACTACCCCACCGGTCACAAATATAAACTTGGTCATAGTACTCTTTCGGTAATTGGTAAAGAAGGATTTTACTAAAAATACGCCATAAAATATAGGGCAAAAATGCAAACTGTCTGAAACTCTTATTTTTTTGTATGGGCAATCAACATTGTTCTGTCATTAAAACACCACACAACAAAAAAACCCACCCCGAAGGATGAGTTTTTTTAATCAGATTCTAATGGTTAGATTAGAATTTGTATTCGATACCAGCACCGATACCAAAGCCATCAAAGTCTACTTCTACACGGTCATATCTACCATCTACATAAGTTGTAAGAGTTTCATCTTCAGCGCCAGCATAAGCACCGTAGATATGACCAGTTGTTGCTGCGTTGAATGCATACTTGCCACCTACAACTGCACGGTAAGCTTCAGAATCCTCAAAACCAGCGTAGTTGTTTACAAAGTCACCTTGCGCATAGGCAGTCCAAGGAGTCGCAGTAGCCATCTCACCACTGATAGTGATTGCATTTTCGTTGTCATCAGTATCATAGTCAGTGTTTTGATATAGAGCACCTAGCGTCACAGCTGGGCTGATTGCATAGTTACCACTAACACGTGCTGCTTTAAAATCACCTGCTTGGATGTAAGAAGCACCAACGTTCATTGGACCTGTTTCATACTTAGCACCAAGACCGAAACCATCACGATCTAATGTATCAGTGCTGTTGTTTTCGTCCATTGCATACATTGCCATGAACTGTAAACCGTTGTTAACAGGCGTGAAGTAAGCAAAAGAGTTGTTGATACGTGGCGCATCAAAGCTCGCTAGTACGTTATCACCACCTAATACACCACCTTGAGTGACGTTGGCATAGTTCACATAGTCATCAATAGCAGTCAAACGACCAGCTACTACTGTACCGTATTCTGCATTTTCTAAACCAAGATAGGTATCACGTGAATAAAACTGATCACCATCAGCATCAACATCAATACCATACTCTAATTGATAAAGGATGTCTGTGTTTGCAGTTAAAGCTTCAGAACCTTTAAGACCAATACGTGAAGAGTTAGAGTTTAGTTGGCTACGATCATCTGCATCTACTGAACTGTTTGATGTGCCAGTAACACTTCCATCAGCAGCATAATTTGTAATTTTAGTATCAGTGTCGCCAGTATTAAGATCTAAAGTTAAAAAGGCTTTACCATATACGGTAGGAGCGGCGTTGGCTGCAGAAACAGATAGGGCAGCAACTGCTGTAGCTAAAAGTAGTTTTTTCATGGGTATCTCCACTTTACAATTTTAGTAATAAGCTAGCTATTATTAGCTGGTGCTCATAATGGTATCGTCACAAATCCTCAAAGATATAATGTGTAACTGGCTACCGAGATTAGTCAGGAACAAGTGTGGCGAATTTCTATTACAGTAAGATGAAAAAAACCATGGCTTACACGATTGGGATTAAAAAAGTAACATTCATGTAAATATTGGTCTTTATCACTCCATTGCGTAACATCCGTTACCAAACTCATACTTCGAGTACAAGCATATCAACTTTGACATAATTTGCAACACATTTTTTTGGTTTTTGAATATAGAAATCCGCAAACACTATATCCCTTATAGAATGTAAGCCTTTACAAAAATTCCTCTGTTTTCTCAAAGAGATAAAGGCAGGATTGATTAGTATAAATACTAAAAACATAACATCGTGGTCATAAATATCATATAAAAGACAAAAATAAAGCGATACCTGTCGAAACAAGTATCGCTCATAATATGTTTGTAGTCCTGTAACAAAACCCTGTTACAGATCTCAGCTACATGAGCTTATTACCAGACCAAGCGCCATGATTCAACTATCGAGCCACATTATTATCAACACCGATATCAACACCGATATCAACACCGATATCAACACCGATATCAACACCGATATCAACACCGATATCAACACCGATATCAACACCGATATCAACACCGATATCAACACCGATAAAATAAACTAATGTTGTCAAAGCAGGCAATCACTTTAAACGTAGTGACCAAAACGACAGCCAAACTCAAAAAATAGTCAGGATAATATCAAGCGATTTAATGCAGTTGAGCCAGAATTTGGGCCGCTTCAAGCCATTTACGGCTTAAATGATCTCAGTGCTAGGTCACAGCCTAGCATCAGTGTATAGCTAGCTCTAACTCTAAGTATTCGCTTTTAAGTCAAGGCGTGCTTGATGCAGTAATGGCTCAGTATAGCCACTAGGTTGCTCACGACCCTTAAACACCAAGTCACAAGCCGCTTTGAATGCATAAGAGTTTTCAAAATCACTGGCCATCGCTTGATAACTGCTGTCACCAGCATTCTGCTCATCAACAACTTTTGCCATGCGTTTCATGGTCTCTAACACTTGCTCTTCACTGACGACATTATGATGCAACCAGTTGGCTATATGCTGGCTTGAGATACGCAATGTGGCCCTATCCTCCATGAGACCGACATCATTGATATCAGGTACTTTAGAGCAACCTACACCTTGATTGACCCAACGTACAACGTAACCTAAGATGCCTTGAGCGTTATTGTCTAGCTCTTGCTGCTTTTCTTCTTTTGTCCAGTTGGTATCTTTCGCCAATGGAATGGTCAAAATATCATCTAAGCTGGCACGCTCACGTGATTTCAGGCCATCTTGGACATCAGCGACATTTACTTGATGATAGTGCATACTGTGTAAGGTTGCGCCTGTTGGTGATGGCACCCATGCGGTACTGGCACCAGACTGAGGATGTGCCGCTTTAGTATCCATCATTTCCTTCATCTCATCAGGCTTCGCCCACATGCCTTTACCAATCTGAGCAACACCCTGTAAACCTGTCTCTAGACCGATATCTACATTCCACTGCTCATAAGCTGGTTGCCATGTTTGTGACTTCATCTCGCCTTTTGGTACAAATGCTCCAGCATTCATACTGGTGTGCATCTCGTCACCCGTACGGTCTAAGAAGCCTGTGTTAATAAAGATGACACGTTCTTTTGCTTGACGAATGGCTTCTTTTAAGTTGACCGTCATACGACGCTCTTCGTCCATGATACCGATTTTGATAGTATTGCGCTCTAGGCCTAATAGATCTTCTGTCGCGTTAAACAAGTCATTGGCCATTTTCACTTCTTCAGGGCCATGCATTTTTGGCTTAACAATATACATAGAGCCTTTACGTGAATTCGATAGCGCGTTTGTACCTTTGAGATCATTTAAAGATAATAGCGGTGTAATCAGACCATCCATCAGGCCCTCAAATATTTGCTCTTGACCATTCCCTAAATCCACTAGGATTGCTGGATTTTGCATCAAGTGACCGACATTACGGATAAGCAATAATGAACGACCTGGCAGGATAAGCTTGCCACCGTCTGGCGTGGTGTATTCACGGTCTGGATTCTGCTTACGAGTGCGTGTCTTGCCACCTTTTTCAAAAGTTTCTTGTAGGTCTGCATTCATCAAGCCAAGCCAGTTGCGATAGACTTCAACTTTTTCTTCGGCATCAACGGCAGCGATTGAATCTTCACAATCTTGAATCGCAGTAATCGCGGACTCAAGCAATACGTCTTTGATGTTTGCTGGATCATCTTTGCCTACTGGATTATTGGCATCGATTTGAATTTCGGCATGCAAATTATTATTTTTTAATAAAATACCTGTAGGCGCTGCTGCATCACCCACAAAACCTGCAAATTTTTCAGCGGCTTTTAGCGAAGTGCTACTATCACCCTGAACAATCTCAAGCTGACCATCAACGATTTTAAAGCCTGTTGCATCATTGTATGAACCTGATGCTAGCGCAAAATGCTCATCTAAGAATGCTTTAGCGTAAGCAACAACAGCAGCACCGCGAGTCGGATTATAGCCGCCTGTCGCTTCTTGACCATTTTCATCACTAATGACATCGGTACCATATAACGCATCATATAAACTACCCCAACGTGCGTTGGTCGCGTTCAATGCATAGCGAGCATTGCGTACGGGTACCACCAGCTGTGGCCCTGCAATATGCGCAATCTCGTCATCGACATTTTGGGTACTGACTTTGAAATCATCACCCTCTGGTAATAAATAGCCAATCTCTTGTAGGAAAGCCTTATATGTTGGGTAATCAATTTCACCATCTTTGGCAGGGTGTTGTAGATGCCACTCATCAATCTGTGCTTGAATCTTGTCACGAGTTTCTAGTAGCGCCTTGTTGCGCGGGGTGAACTCTTTAATGACTTTTTCAAAACCTAACCAATAACTGTCTGAATCAACACCGACTTTCGGCAGCACTTCGTTTTCAATAAAATCATACAATTGCTGATCGATGGCAAGAATACCTTTTTGAATACGATTGGCGTTAGAAGATTGGCTCATGTTGTTATCCTTATCTGTTCGTGAGGGTATAAAAACGAAGTTACTACCGCAATGGTTGGACATTGTCGGTCTTAGACATCTATTCCAAGTTTAGATGAAGTACGAAGCAAACTTATTGTTCTATCTTATAAGCTTGTCATGAATAGCGACTCAAGCATTTATGCTATGCTACTGAAGTGAATTTTCAATCTGAATACTTACGACTAAATGGACTAAAAATAGCTGAACCTTTACCAAGCCACTTTCCTTGTTTGGCTACCATTTGTCTTATTTTTATATCCATTTTCAAAATGAGAACACACTTTGGCATGATATTTCAGCCATAGCATCAAAAGATGCTTATTAATAATATGCCAAAAACCGGTAACAGGCGCAAATGTATTTGTTTATTCTGCAATGACTGCAACTGGATAACTGCTACTTTATACCGTACTGCCAGTTGCTATAATACTTATCACTCATGACTAAGCGATGATACATATATCAATCACAAGATAAAAAATATGCTTCAATGAAATCTCATCGTACTATCAAATAAAGAAATAAACAAGAGAATAGCATTCACCAAGTAAATACTGGGGTTGTCTAATAATGATAACCTATACACCATCAGAGCTAAGGCAGCTCCTGCATCATTTTTAAAATGAAGAGATGGCTTGGTAATGAAACATAAGTAATAAAACATATATAAACAGTGAATAATCATTGCTTGAGCAATTTTTACTTATTGGTTATCTACCTCATTTTTATATTCACTCAACACGTATAAAACACTTGACCATGACAGAGACTATGAACCAAGAAAATATGACATCCCATTACATTAACGACAATCTCATTACTGAAAACGCTACAGAGCAAGACAGCGTTGATGTCACACAACTACGCATGTCTATAAAGGTAGATCTATCCCCTATTTATAACTTTTTGGGTGCTCGAACGACTCAGGACTGGGTATATGCTGCCATTGAAAACTTGCCATTAATCATTCAAGATCATGCCAACTGCGAAAAAAAAGCCGCTGGCACTGCCATGAATCTCATCTTTCGCTATGAGTTCTCTTATGACTTACAGCGGAAGCTCGCACAGTTGATACGTGAAGAAATGCTGCATTATGAGCAGGTATTGGGCATCATGAACGATCGTGGTCAGGAGTGGGAATACTTGAGTGCTGGACGCTACGCTAAAGGTATGTTGAAGCACAAACGTACTTACGAGCCAGCAGCAATGGTTGATGTGCTTATTATCGGAGCGTTTATCGAGGCACGCTCTTGCGAACGTTTTGCAGCATTGGCTGAAGTTATTAACGATGAGCGCTTGGCAAAGTATTACCGCTATTTACTGAAGTCTGAAAGTCGGCATTTTGAAGACTATCTAGCACTAGCACAGTCATTGGCTGAAGAGAATATTGATGACAGAGTCGCATTCTTTAAAGAAGTAGAATCAGAGTTGATATCTAGCCCTGATACTGACTTACGCTTTCACAGCGGCACACCTGCTTAGGTATTGATAGCTATATTTTGGATCAAGAAATTTAGATCAAGAAATTTAGACCAAGAAAAAAGATGCCGTTACCGCTCAAACCAACTTGAACGGTAACGGCACCATTTCTGATTGAATCTGGCTATTGATATCTCTTCTTACGATATGTCTGGTGAAAGCCACTGCTAGCATTAGGGCGTGCTCCCAGTTCAAACAACAACTTTATATCAGCTAAGCATTAGCTGTCTTTTTCATCAGATTTTAATACCCGTGATTGCGCATTGTCAGCGTTTGCATAACGGTTCAGATTGTTTATATCTTCACTCTTACAGTGTTCTCCTGCAACCGTATGCTCATTGATACCATCATCAAACGCATTACCTTCTTGATCACGACGATCAGGCTGGCGTGCAGGGTTATCATTATCATTGACGTGTTTTGAGTGAAACACACTTTCTTCGAATGTATCCGTCCCTTTATTCTCAGTAGTATTCTTTTCTATCTGATTGTCGGTTGATACTGGCGCTTTGTGTTCCATGGTTATGTCCTTATTATTTTTATCTACATACTTTCTTAGAAGTTACTTTAATTACTACCAAACGTACTTAGTTTTGCTGATTTAGATTATGAACATTCAAATCTGCCACGTTTTTGCCACCTGCTGGTAAGTCTTCTTCTTTTCGAGGATCAGCATATATTTCATCAGTCTCTTGTGAGTCTTGTTGTGGACCATCAATATCTGTCTCATGCTTGCGCCCTTCGTAACTGTCTTGCTCATGCTTGGTCTGTGATGCGACCTGATGGTCGATTGTTACCTCTTCTTCGTTACTTGATGTTTTATCGGTTGTCATAGCGTATCCCTCAAATTGATATGTTAAACAGTCAATTAAAACCTTTATGACACTGACTATTTATCGGTGCGTAGCTCCTCTTTAATAAAAGAGGTCTGTTCATCTTCGCTCAATGTTTCAGGCGTGGCGCTCTTTTGCTCATCTTTAAGGTTCTTTGCAATTTTTTCACTATCTGCTCTCTCGGCTGCCTGCTTAATATCTGAACTGTCATTATTGGTATTACTCATAATTAGATCCTTTTCTTATAATTTAGGAAGCGTTTTTTATTTTGCTAATCAGCTGACGAATAACGTTAATACTGATATTAAGTATAAGGAGGACATTACGTACCTAACCAGTGTGCGGCCGTATCAATATGTATATAAATGTGAGGTTACAAGACAGTTTGTAACTTATATAATCAGTGAACGACTAAAACCACTACGGTATTACTTTCATTAGCCGTGCTGAATGTACAATCTGCAGTGGTCTACCTGTTACCTATTCTAGAATTTTTTTATAAATACCAATCTCACACAGTATGAGTGACGATGTCTGTGTCTATGTGTGTCTCTGACCATACAAATAATTTGCCAAAAAAAACCAAGCGCTAGTATTTACTGGCGCTTGGCTTTTTCAATTCATTCACAACATTCAATAAGTTTAAACAGTCATTCAGAGAGTAGCTACACTGAATCTCCTACACCATTGATATTTTTTAACAAGTACTCTTGGGCGATATGTGGTGTTTCACCAGTTGCCGGCTGCAGGTGTGTCCAAACACCATTGCCATCAAGCGTCCAAGCTTGCGTATTGTCTTTGAGATAATTCAGTAAGCCATCTTGGTAGACTTGCTTAAACAATTTTTTGTCTTCAATTGGAAACGCTACTTCAACGCGGTGAAATAAATTACGATCCATCCAATCAGCACTACCACAATATAAACGCTCATCACCATTATTATAAAAATAATAGATGCGCGTATGTTCTAAAAACCGACCTATCACTGAACGCACCGTAATATTCTCAGACAAATCTTTTACCTGTGGACGCAGGCAACAAATAGAACGTAAAATCAGCTCAATTTTGACCCCTGCTTGCGAGGCATCATATAGCTTGGCAATCAGTTTTCGTTCCGTCAAAGCATTGACCTTTACGATAATATGGGCACGCTTACCTTTTTTTGCATGAGCAATTTCATCGTCGATAAAGCTCATCAATTTATCATGTAAGGTGAATGGTGCATGCAATAGTTTTTTTAGATTGGCTGGTTTACCCATTCCTGTCAGCTCTTGGAATATTTTGTGCACGTCTTCTGAGATATCAGGATCGGCGGTGAATAAACCATAATCAGTATAGACTTTCGCGTTGGCTGCGTGATAGTTGCCCGTACCTAAGTGCACATAGCGACGGATGCGGTTTTCTTCACGACGGATAATCAACATGAGCTTGGCATGGGTTTTATAACCAACGATACCATACACTACAACCGCGCCCGCTTCTTGTAAGTAGTTAGCGACAGCAATATTAGAGGCTTCATCGAAACGTGCCCTCAGCTCGATAACTGCGGTTACTTCTTTACCATTACGGGCAGCCGCTGCGAGTGCTTTGACAATTTCTGAATTGGTGCCGGAGCGATACAAGGTTTGCTTAATCGCTAGCACTTTTGGATCACTGGCCGCTTGCCATAATAAGTTAATAATTGGCGAAAAAGCATGAAAAGGATGATGCACAAGCACATCTTTTTTTCGTATCGCGGCAAACATACTGGTCGCTTTGTCCAGCTTATCCATCTCACGGCGAAACTCTTTGGGAATTACATGGTTAAACGGCTGATAACGCAGCGCTGGAATATTGAAATCAAATAACAACCTTGTCAGGTTGACAGGACCATTAACGCGATACAACTGATTGTCATGTAGCTCAAACTCATTGAGCAAATAGTCACTAATGTCTGTTGGACAGTTGGTCGTGACTTCTAAACGGACTTTATCACCAAAGCGACGGTTTTCGAGCTCACCTTCTAACGCTTTGGCAATATCTTCGACATCATCAGCCACATCTAGATCAGCATTACGGGTCAATCTGAACTGATGACAGCCCGTCACATTCATACCAGGAAACAACTCACCGATATGTTCGTGAATAATGGCGGATAACATGACGTGATGCTCTTTGCCGCCAGTTAACTCATCTGGCAGACGAATCACACGTGGCAGACTGCGCGGTGCTGGCACAATTGCAAGGTTTATATCACGGCCGAAAGCATCTTTACCTTCTAGGCTGGCAATGAAGTTCAAGCTCTTATTGACCAAACGCGGAAACGGATGTGCTGGGTCAATACTAATCGGTGTGAGTACTGGTGATACTTGCTCGGTGAAATAACGCTTCATCCATGCTGATTGCTCAGCATTGAGCTCATCGCGTTTGAGATAACGAATGTCTTCCTTAGCAAGCGCTGGCAAGATATCTTCGTTAAGAATACGATACTGCTCATCGATAGCCGCATGCATTATGGTCGCTATCTCACTAAGCGACTCGCTCGGACGCATGCCGTTGGCACTTGTAGAGACATCTCCAACATTGAGCTTTTGCATAATTCCTGCAACTCGAATCTCAAAAAACTCATCGATATTGGATGAAAAAATAATCAAGAAGAATAAGCGCTCAAGCAACGGATGACGAGGACTGGCTGCCTGTGCCAAAACACGCAGATGAAACTGTAATAAAGACAAATCACGGTTGAGATAGCTACTCGGTGAATAACTGCCATCTTCTGAACGCTGCCATGCTACTTGGGTTAAGTTTTTATTATCAGCAGTTTGGACTTTCTCATTCACATCAGCATTATTCACATCAATAATGTCCTGCTCATGACTGCTCTTTTTATCATTCACATCTATCACCTTGTTGCTCCTATCGCGTTATCGATACATCACCACTTTTAATACCGCTATTGTTAATACATTATTATTGATATCGTCATTTTTGATACTGTCACTAATAATACTATCATTTGCTATACTATTATTAAGGCTAACATAGAGCACTACTCTGATTGCGGTAAGACTGCATTTTTCATACGTTTTTTGATAATGCTTTGTTTATTGCGCAATCGTCTATCACCTTGATTGTCTTGGTAATACTTTGGATTGGTCAACATAGAAATAAGTAAAGATGATTCATCACGATTAAGATTGGCAGCAGGTTTATTAAAATAATGCTGCGCAGCCGCTTCGACACCATAAATACCATTACCAAACTCTGCCACATTGAGATAAGCAGTCAAAATACGCTGTTTATCCCATAGGGCTTCAATCATCACGGTAATAACCGCTTCTTCTCCCTTGCGAGCATACGAGCGATGCGAAGTCAAAAACAAGTTTTTTGCCAATTGCTGAGTAATCGTTGAACCACCCGCAGACGTTTTACCTGTTTCTTCATTTCTTTTCATTGCTGCTTCAATGCCTTTCATATCAAAACCATTATGCTGGCTAAATGTCGAGTCCTCGCTTACTATCGCTGCTTGTTTGGCAGATTTTGCAATGTCATCATACTCTACCCAAGTCTGAGTGACTGAACCCTCGGTTATGCGATGCGTCAGCATAAACATGCTGTTATTAATCGGCTGCGTTTTCCAGATCAATAGTAGTCCAGCGACCAACACATGGAACACCACGACTATGAGCATTAATGCCAATAATAGTCGTTTGATAAATTTGCCAAAACTTGCCATGCGCGATATCCAAGTGATTAAAAAGCTAATAAGATGAAATGATAAATCAATAACGAGAAGCAGCAGGTCATCTTACCTAATCTCACAATCGCTGTCATTATTTACCCTACTTCTTTATCATGTCATAATGGTTAAACCGTCTGTATGCTTTGGAATAAAATTATAAAATCAGGACTTTTTTGATAATTATTAAGACAAGAGAACAAATATGTACGATGATAGTCATATAAAAAATTTACGAGCACGTATCATAGGCACCAATCCAAACCTTGATACAGTTGAAAATAGAGATAAATGGTGGTTGCTTGGCACCGCTGGCTGTCATTTATGTGACATCGCAGAGCAGCAGCTAATTCAATTTCAAGCGGTACAGCCCATCGATTATCACTATATCGATATCGCTGATTTTGATGAAACATTAATGTTAGAGTTTGCCACCACCATTCCTATTATTTTGACACCCTCAAAACAACTAAACTACCCATTTTCAGTACTGGACTTACAGCAACTCATCGTTTGATAATATTTAAATGGTCATAAAACCCTATAGTGAGAAAACTATGAAAGATTTAAAAAAAATAACAGAAATTGAAGACCTGCGCCGCATCGCTGAGCGCAAAGTACCACGTATGTTTTACGATTACGTCGATTCAGGCTCATGGACGGAGACCACGTATCGCAATAACGAAACGGATTTTGATCGTATCAAACTGCGTCAGCGAGTGCTGGTAGATATGGACAACCGCAGTCTAGCAACACAGATGCTCGGTGAATCTGTCAAAATGCCAGTGGCGATTGCACCAACTGGTTTTACAGGAATGATGTGGGCGGATGGAGAAATCAAAGCCGCACAGGCCGCTGAAAAGTTCGGTGTGCCCTTCTCACTCTCAACCATGAGCATCTGCTCAATCGAGGACGTCGCTGAAAACACCAATGCGCCATTTTGGTTTCAACTATACGTCATGCGTGATAAAGATTTTATGACCAATCTGATTCGCCGTGCGAAAGCAGCAAACTGTTCTGCGCTTATTCTCACCGCTGATTTGCAAGTACTAGGTCAACGCCATAAAGACATCAAAAACGGTTTGTCTGCGCCGCCGAAACCCACACTCGCTAATATGCTGAATCTAGTGACCAAGCCAGAATGGTGCATGAATATGCTCGGCACCAAACGTCATACGTTTGGCAACATCGTTGGACATGCCAAAAACGTCGAGGATCTCTCATCATTGTCAGCATGGACTGCCGAACAGTTCGATCCGCGCTTGAGCTGGGATGATGTCGCCCGTATCAAGGACGAATGGGGCGGAAAACTCATCATAAAAGGCATTATGGAACCAGAAGATGCCATACTAGCCGCCCGTAGCGGTGCCGATGCGCTGGTTGTCTCAAACCATGGTGGTCGCCAATTAGATGGTGCACTGTCCTCTATCTCTGCGCTTTCTGATATTGTGCAAGCGGTCCATGCTGAAAACAGCGATATCGAGGTCTGGCTAGATAGCGGTATTCGCTCTGGTCAAGATGTATTAAAGGCTATCTCGCTGGGTGCAAAAGGCACCATGATCGGCCGAGCGTTTTTGTATGGTCTAGGCGCTTATGGCGAAGACGGTGTCCGCCGTGCGCTTGAGCTAATCTATAAAGAGTGTGATATTAGCATGGCGTTCTGTGGTCATACCGATATCAATACCGTCACTGACAATATCTTGGTAAAAGGTACCTATGAAAACCTCAAAACTACCTATCTTTAAAGCTAGCTATTTATGACCATTCAACAATTATTTAAAACGGCACCTGTCACTACTTTGTTATTGGTCAGCTTTATTGGCCTATTTGTTATACAAGTGCTGACGGGCGTCGATGCCAATAATCCATCGACAGAAAACCTATTAAACTGGGGCGCCAATGCCTTACCCTACACCATGAATGAAGACCCATGGCGGCTGGTAAGCAGTGCATTTTTGCACATTGGCCTAATGCATTTATTGTTTAATGCCTTTGCGATGTACTTCTTCGGTCAAGTTGCCGAGCCGATATTTGGCTCAGCTAAGTTTTTGGTATTGTTTTTACTGGCAGCCGTCGGTGGCGGCTTACTCAATAACTATATAACATGGCAGGCGTTATTAGAGGGAACGGGGCAGCCTGGACTATCGGCGGGCGCATCTGGTGGCATCATGGGCATCGGTGCAGCATTATTAATAGTGGCGCTGTTTAAGATATCGGTCAATGGCATGGTACTCAATCTAAAAAGCTTGATAATGATTATGGGCATCAACCTTGTGTATGGTTTTGCGGTGCCGGGGATTGATAATGCAGGACATATCGGCGGTGCTATTACCGGACTCGTCATTGCATTACCTTTTGCGATTGCCTACCGTCAACGTATGACAGTCACTCTACAAAATGCGGCTATCGATCAAAACCAATATCGACACAGTTATCAAACCGATTATCAAAGTAATGATTTAAGTATCGATTTAACTAACGACCAAAATATCTATTCGTCTACCAATATCGATCAAATATCCGATCCAAATTCTGAGACTGAGACCAGTCGCATCTCAAAAAGAAACCCTGTACAGCCCTCACCTATTTGGCAGCTGCTACCATGGCTGGTGATGTTGCTGGTCAGTATTGGTTTTATTTGGTGGTGGCAAGACATTCATGCTCAAATCATGCAAATATTAAAAACCATTGAGTAAATGCTCATAGTTATTTATCATAGCTAAACAGCTGATGCCTCTTACTCGCTTATTGCTACACAGTTGCTTTACCTTATTATTACTCTTAATTCACGAGATTCGATTATGTTTAGACTTGCAGCGCTACCTAGTATCTCTACGCGTACCATGCTTAATACGTTTACAGCCACTACATTATTGTGTGTGGCTAGCATGTCTAACGCTGCACTGTTTGAGGACAACTTACCCACTGACCCAGATGCAGTATTAAGCGTCGGCGTCAACGCCATGTCTGTTAAGTCAGCTTATGATCTGGAAGACGATACTGAGATAAATGTGTTACCAGGCGCATTTTATGACAACAATCTGTTCTATATACGTGGGGCACAAGCGGGTGCTTATGTCATTAACAATAGGGAGAATCAGCTGTCTGCTTATGTCAAGCTTGCGGGTTCTGAGTTTGATCCTGATGATGCCACTGATGAGTTGGCTGGACTGGATGAACGTAAGTCATCAGCAGAGGCTGGTCTCAGCTATCAGCGTAATACATCACTAGGTGCGATCCGTGCTCAGATAGGCGCCGATGTGCTAGATCGTAGTGGTGGTAATACGGCGCGCTTGACGTATCTTGCCAGAATTACTAAGGGCAATTTAACAGTCTATCCTAGCATTGGTTTTGAATATCATGATGATGATTACAACGAATATTATTATGGTGTCAGTGATGAAGAGTCAGCAGAAACTGGTGTTGACGCTTATAGGTCTGATGCAAGCTTGAACCCTTACGTAAGCGTTAGTGCTAACTATGACTTTAATGAAAAGTGGGCAGGCTTCTTCAATCAAAGCGTGAGCTATCTACCAAATGAGCAATACGATAGCCCAATGGTAGATTCGCGTGTTGAAGCAGCGACAACGCTTGGTTTGCTTTATAAGTTTTAATTAAGTTTAGATTTTTGATATGAAAAAGCCGAGCATTTTGCTTGGCTTTTTTTTGACATAAGACTAATATTAGGACATTGCATTACATGCCTATGAGCTATCTCTCAATTATTCTGAATTTATGTTTGCTTATTTTCAAGGTTGTTATTATTATAAAATTTAACTAATCCCTCAAAAATCATGGCTAATGGTCAGACTCTACAAGATAAGACAATTTATGGAAGACGAACAAGAAAAAAATGGTTTAATATCTAAAAGAGAAAAACCTGTAGTATCAGAACTTTATTCTTTTTCAGAAGAAATAAAAAACAGGGAAAGCTGGGCAAAGATAGTAATAGCAATTATATTAACGGCGTTGGTGTCGTATAAAATAGCTATCGCTGACATTAACTTAGATTTTTCAAATTTTAACTTTAGTTTTACAGACTTACTCTCCCTAATACTGGCAATTTTTGCAATTTCTATGTCTGTAGCATTTTATTTTAAAGCAACGGACACAAGTAATAAGTTTTATGACAACACCTTTAAATTTACAAAAGATATTTCGGAAATACTTGGACGTATCGAAGCAGGTTTCGGAGCAAGACTAAAAAATCTGGATGAAGGTTATTCAGGCCTTAGAGATCGATTTGAGAATGGCTCAAGTAATTCTGAAGAATTAGATTCTAATAAAATTGAATTAGAAAAAGAAAAAGAAAAATTAAAGCAAGAGGTTTCTGAAAAAGATGATATTCTATCTGACCTTATGAGCAAAGCAGAATTGAACGAAAATGAAAGAACAGAAGTACTTAATAGTCTTAAAAGTAAAGAAAAAGAAATCTCAAATCTTAGTAACCAACTTCAATTTCTAAAACGCGAGATTAATAACAGTGAACGGTCAATAGAAAACCACTTACTCCATAAAGCACCACCTACTATTAAATCGTTGATTATTAATATAATGATGTCAAGTGGTGTACCCATAGATAAAATTATAGACGCACCAGTAAGTTGGTTGCAGAAAAAAATAATTCTTGATAAAAATAAATACTCAAGATTCATATTCGAAGATTTATTTAAATATGGAGTAATTGATGAAGAAGGAGTCTTTACAAAAGAAGGACTTCACTATATTAAGAGTATCGTAAAAAGAATGTGAAATAAATTATTTATAAACTTATATAAATCAATAGCTATAAAAAGACCTTGTCACATTACATGACAAGGTCTTTTTTGTTCTAAGAAGTATTAAATAGCTTACTTAGGATTCACCATATCAGCAGGGATTACCCACTCATCAAACTGAGCTTCAGTTAATAGCTTGCAAAAAGTTAAACGTGACAACTGGCTTATAAACGTTTAGCTCTAAAAATCAAGCATACTCAATAGAATCTAAGCATTACTTTTTAGGTACTC